>NZ_CAWNXG010000004.1:0-191166 GCF_963878145.1 Photorhabdus sp. S10-54
CATCGACGCAGCAGTAAAGTTCTTCTAAATTAGACATGCCTGAGGAGCTCCACGATTTTGTTTTCTTTGACAAAAACTTTGATCGTGCCTCAGGCACTTAGTTCCCTTCTTAAGCAAATCTCAGGTTAAATACTAAAATAATGTGGAAATATATATACCAGCACACCACCATTTACAGCAATATTATGCTGTACAGTATTAACAACCACAAAAATAACAGTAAAAAGCACCGCTCGAATATAACCCATTACATATCCCCTCAGCTTAAAAATTACAATAAGCACGAAAATAGACATTGCGTAATAAATAGTTTCAAAATTAAATTGGTTGTTTCATCCTCTTTTTCTTTTTTTTCTTTTTGAACAATCATATATAGCTTGCTATCATTTATTAACAGGTCAAGCTCCTGTCTCTTCAGATTATCTATTTCATCTTGCAGGATTGCAATACCACCATCAACAGATAAGCAATTTGTACCTATCTCATAATTAACCGTTCTGATTAATTCATTGATTTCGAAAATGAAACGACTGCTGCTTCTAACATCATAAAGATATCTAAAATTAAGCCTGGATGATATCTCATGTAGTTCTTTAATTTTGAGCTCTAAATCATGCCAACTTTGTCTTGATGAACACACCATATTAAACCTCTAAACTCGTTATTTTTGACTCATACAATCCTCAAACAATGCGATAACCATTCCATGATCCTGTCCAAAAGAACGTTGTAAGCCCTGAACCTTAGAATGCTGATTATAAATTCCAATGGATGGCCGCTATATAAAAAGGCCGCCATCCACTGCTGAATCAGATAGCTGTGATTCAGTCCCACATGATCCTAATTCCTAACAACATCCAGTTTAACTCCAACCCAATTTATCGTTGATTTAAGACAAAATAGCCCCCTTGATTAGCTCCCTCATAACCAAATAACAACAGCTATTAAAGCACTCCAATATCGAGAAATGCTCTTACCATAGCGGATACCCAGATTATCTGGGCCATACAATATTTTTCACTACTTCTATCAAACCCATTAAACCATAACAATAGAGCAACAAATAGTCTTTTTTTCCCCCAATACTTAATTTCTTAAACACTAGCTATCATTAAAACCCAATATATTTCTTTAAATACTATCTATTATTCAAACCTAATAATCATATCCCCGTAGAGTTTTTACCCCTAAATAATCCGGTTATTTTCATTAACAAAATCAAGAGGTTTAAAATCTTCATGCTCTTTTTACTATTTAATGCGTTTTAAATTCATTGCCCTGCTATATGCTATTATTTTCTTCCTTACACGATTAGAGTTTCGTTTGAAATAACATTTTCCACATCGGCTTAATGCAAAAGTCAGCAATATCAGTCAGGCAATGTCTCTTATGTTCAGGCATAGTGCTCTCTAATTGGAGGATACAATTCACAATGATAAAACTGACGCCTACGTCAAACGATTCAATCAGGTATTTAATTATATTGAGCGCCATTTGGATGAGCCACTCACATTGGAACAACTGAGTGAAGTAGCAAATTTTTCGCGTTATCACTTTCACCGACAGTTTGCCAATTACTGCGGTATACCTGTAGGACGCTATATCCAATTAATGCGATTAAAGCGTGCTTCTTACCGTCTGGCATTCAATCCACTAGAAAAAATCATCGATATTGCGTTGGATGCAGGTTTTCAAAACCCAGAATCATTCAGCCGGGCCTAACACCAAGCATTAGAGGATGGCCGCCAGCCATCCTCTAGTTTTTCATCAATAAGAACGTAAAACCTCATTAATTTTTACTCAGATTAATTAAATAATTCTTTTTGGACTATTCTCATTTTTTTTATAAACAATAATTTCATCAAAATCGTTATTACGTGTCAGCCACAGAGAAAGTGCTTTCAGCGAATCAGGGGTAAATTCATCACAGCGAGCGGTTATCTCCTCCGGTGTCAACCAGCATACATCATCAATTTCCGCTTCCTGTAAAGCAAACGGACCATGACTGATGCAACTGAATAATGCACCACAAATACGGCAATCCTCTGCTTCATAATAAAAACTACCATGTTCTGCAAAAGGCACACCGGCAATACCTAACTCTTCTTCTGCTTCGCGACGGGCAGAATCCAGCATATTTTCACCCGCCATCACAACACCACCTGCGGTCGCGTCCAGCTTTCCCGGATAAAAATCTTTAGTTACTGTACGATGTTGAACCAAAATCTTTCCCATACCATTGTGAACGACAATATAAGTCGCACGGTGTCGTAAACGTTGGGCGCGCATTTGCCGACGCGTAGCCTGAGCAATGACTTCATTATTTTCATTAATGATATCAATCCACTCAACACTCACTACATTCTCTTGATTCTCTTGTTCCATCTTCAAAAACCTTTTTTTATTAGCAGAAAATTGCAAATCTACAAGATGTTTATTTTACTCAAAACAACCAAATCGATAGGGACTCTACGAAGTTATTCGTTTCGGACAACTCATGCAACTTTTTCGCTAAACTTGAAATAGAACTGCAACGAAACTGTAGTCCGATAAGATTTTTACTGGTAATGATAACAGGGTTAATAGCTTCATCTTATCAACCCTGCAAATTAGAAAAGAGAATCTCAACCATCATCCACCCAATATTCCTCATTATGGCGGCATTATTTTCTAGCGTTCTATTGTTTGGTTATAAATGCCAATTCACTAATCTTAATATTCAATTTATTCACCTTTATTTCATCATAACTCTTTCTCAATCCGTGTGGCAATATTGGTATAACGCGTTAAGGCCAAAATACCCCGTTTATCTTGTAGAGTATCAATAAGTGCTTGCTCTAACTGGTTATCCATATTCAAAAATAGTGTATTACGTTGCCGAATATCAGGAACAATATCACTCCTTTCATTCATTGTATTTTCAAATAATTTCTTCTGATCTTGATAAAAATAATATTTGTCTGGCACAAACAACTCTGCAATTCGATCTCCAATGTAATGAATATATTTAAGCATACGATGATCAGGCACCCCCAAGGCATATTTCAAAGTCGGGTTTGCATTACGTGGAAACCACTTATTCTTATCAGCGTCGCTTATCTGTTTAAAAAATTCTTTCTGAATCTCCAATGCCACCTTAATATTATCTTTCGTTTCATGATTCAATGACGGAATCAAATACAATTTTGCCATGACAGGTAATATTTCTGTGAGCCGTATAAGATCGTTTGAATCACTCTTTTTTAAAGTTTCAATAATAAGATCAGCTTTATAAAAATGAACTATTTCCCCATGATGTAAGAAAACTTCCTGACCTTTTGTCAGACCCAATAATTCAATGGTACTAAATAGATAACCTAATGGTCCCCAATAATTATAAAGCCAGTTATCCAAATCTTTTTCCGGAGGCATAGAGGGAATCAAATCATTTTCATTCACATGACGGTAATGTGTAATATCTTCCAATTCTTGTACCGCACTACGGGTTAATGTCCGCGGCATCCCATAACTATATAAACAAGGATGATATTTTTTCAGTTGGGCACTATGCAATAACCCTAAAGCGCCCCCCAAACTATGTCCACAAACAAATACGTTTCGGTTTTTAGCTAAATCAATAATTTTATCAAACATATTTTCATCAGAACCGGGAACTTTTAACTGACCAATAAGATTAAATGCCTCCCAAAATCCCCTATGAACTTTACCATTATTAATAAAACCACTGCATACACCATCTGGTTCACAACCCAATTTCAATGGTTGATACATAATATCAGTAATGGCGTCATCAACACTCGCCGTTCCCCGCCAGCTAACAATAATTTCCTGTTGATTAGCGACATAAAATAACTCCGTATCTCCTATCCCACTTTCACTCGCTTTTGAATCAATAAATACAACATCAGTATAACGTTCACTAAATGGCACATCATAAACAATGGGAGTACGCGATATTTTTTCCACCTTACTCGGTAATTGAGATATATCCAGCATTTGTCGGTTAAAAAAATGAGTAATAGAACCTGCTATATCAACATTATCATCAAAATATGACAGCAATCCCATTAATGCCAAATTATAAGCATTCACCAGGGAATAATCTTTCTGATGATGTAACAATAGTACCCATGCACGAAACGGACATACTTCCAAAACATACCGGCAGTTTGTTGAGAGAACCCGCAAACCTTTCGGTACCGAATCTGGGAAATGATAACGTGGCGGTTTCTCTTCTATCCATTTATCAATTACAGGCAAATCATCACTTATCTGTCCAATCGTCACATAACGGTATTGATGACCTTCCGTTTCTGCTTTTGGTTGGACAACTGATGCCCTAATACTGCGTTTTTCCCGTAATGGACGCTGTTCCATTTCATCAGCTAATGGTTGAGCACTGATATATAACGTTACCGCATCAGATGATAAGCTTTCTTCCCTAAGCAATCCTTGATTATTAGTCACACCTTTGCGTTCATCTCGCAACCTCCCGCTACTTATCAGACGATAAGGCATATTCACTAATGGATTACCTTGTTCATCAACTAATTGAAACTCCAACCAATTTTCTGTCATTTTTTGGCTATCAATAATGTCACGTGGACATAATTCGCTCATAATTATTATCTCCCTTTTTTTATTCTGGAATATTAATTAGACACTTATTATCAGGTCGATACACTAATAATAGTGGGAGAGAAAATTCATTCACTCAAGTCTGTAATTGTAATAAAATTCAACAAATGCAAAACGAATATAATTATGAAAAACACAAGGTAAAAAATAGCAAAAAAAATAACAATGCAGATCATTGATTTATTTAATTTCACAAACACTAGATCCACAAAAAATAAAAACCATAAATTTATCCCGACTGACACGGAATTATCATTGCCACAAAATTAAAAAAACAGTCTGATTTATATGAAAAAAATATTATCCATACAAACTATCATGATTAATCATTAAATTTTATTCTTAATGAATCAAATAATAAAAACTTTACGTTTATACCCAGTGCTCGCTAGCACCTGACTATCTTCTCAGTCTACGAGAACCAGAGGAAATCATAGCCAAATCGGGTATTGAGATTTATCATGCCACCTTATCTCGTTAGATTTAGTTTAGTTCTTCATAAAAACTATACCCTATGGATTTCAAGATGCATCACGACGGCAAGGGAGCACTTGCACTTCATTAACACAACAGAATCCATTGTCTGATTAATTTTTACAATATCATTGCCTGTTTTTGATAGACGATCCTGTGCTTCGGCCACATAATTTGGACAATATTTTACTATTAATTTTTTTGATGAGATTTATTTATGTCCAGGTTAGAAAAATTATGCGCAGATTTTGCCGCCCAAACCAATATTATGTTGAATCTCTCTACCGGCGCAGTGCAATTGAACATTGGCGATTATGGCCCTTGGTGGTTAGAAGTAGATTCAACGGGATCAATGCTGACTTTTCATCATACAGTAGCTTCGTTTGTTAATCATGATGCAGAATTTTGGCTCTCATTAAATAGTAATATAAATATACTTGGAGGAGCATGGCTCGCATTGCATCAGCCAACTCAAACTATTCGTCTCTGTTTACTTCAAGATATAGAGCGAATCGATGCGACTGATTTGGCTAATATTCTAGGAAATCTTCAAAGAATAAGAGCTGAACTCCCTTTTCCTGAAACTAAGCTTACCACCTCCGCTTCAGCCCACGATATTTTAGTTTGAGATATTTTTAAGATCGTGAATTAAAAAGTTTCATAGAAGAAAACACAATAAAATAATGGAGAAAAAGTATGCCAGATTTTTCAATACAGAGAGCTAATACCAGAATTGATATTCATCAAACTGAATTACATCAACCAACTGCAACAGATAAAACTTGCCATTGCTGCGAGCCATTATTAAATAATACCATTGATAATCCACTTACAGCACCAACCTCGGTTATTACAGGATGGAATGAAAAATCCGTCGTGACCAATAAACAAATTGAAGCTAATATTTCTCGTTTAGCCAGCGAAAGCACCGCTGCCCACAAAACGGTTGATTCTCTCTTATCCAACCTGGTGAAACTTTTCGTTCGAGCGGAGGGTAATGAATTAACCGCAATCACTAAAATGCTTAATGCTTATACCGGTGATAAACCCGGTTTTAGTATTGTCGGTCAGCTTGGCGCAGGTGGATTTACCCGAATCATTAGCGAAGCACGGCAGAATGGCGTCAGATCTGATAGGGCTGATACAGAACCGCTAACATTGAGGGAAAAAGCCACTGCTTATTATGATCTCACCAACTCAGCTTATTTCCGCGATACTCTGGAGAAAGTTTATTCATCACCTGAATTGAAATCAGAATTCAAGGATATAATTGATATTGGTTACTTGGAAAGTAAAAACTTTGCACCTGCCCGTGGTTCCACTAAGGAAAAGCCCTTACCTGATCAATTGAATCTCTACACTTTTAAAAATGAAAATAAATTTAATGCCTCTGAAAATCCCGAATTATATCAGGTAACTAAACAGAAAGACGGGCAAGAAGTTATCAGTAACCCGGCTCTAGCTGGCAATAGCCTTACAGAAGTCCAGAGAGATTTCAGAACAGCAGCGCCTGATAAGGATAGTGTCTGGTCAACCGCCGCTTCACTTGAGGCCGATAATCGTTTGACCAACCGAGAGTTGGCATTTGCCAGTTTAAATCCTCGCAACCGGCTGGATAGAACTGACTATCAATTTGGTCAGTCAGAACCTATCAAAGCACATCAAGAATTAGCTAAGGAAAACATTATCATACAACGTGGCAATGGCTTTTCTGTCTGGAATGTGAAAGAAAATACAGGATTTTCCAAGGATGCAGCTTTACACAATTTGCCAACTGTCGCTGCACCTTCCGGTACTACGGACCGTTTTATTACTGCGGCCAGGTTGTTGAGTGCGGGCCTGAAAAATGATCTTGCTTTAGGTGCGCCTACTAACGGGGAATCACCAGAGCAATCAATTCAACGTGGAGAGCGGGAAATGAAAGAACTCACTCGATGGCTGGCAACAGGTTATCTGGTTGATGATAATCATCATTCTATGATTGAAGTTAATTTAGGTGCGGCTAACCACGGTTTAGCGCCTCAGTGGGGATTGAATCTCTATACCGAACCTTTCTCCTCTCCTATACATGCCAAAGGATTTAGCATATCCAGCCAGGAAATATTGGCACAATTAGAAGGCCGCGATGATGTCCACACAGATTACTCTACTTTCAAAAAAGATCTGTACGGCGGAAGTCGAGCAACAGTTAACGCGGATGGCAGTATAAAAACAAGCGCTAGATAAATACGCTTTTCTCCAGAAGAAAAGCTGATCAATTTCTTTTATCAATAGATCTTCCTGTCGTACTGCTCAGGAAGATCATTACTCAGGCTCTATTGCGTTAACAAATCAACACCGCTACAACATGCAGGCCAGTTAATATAGCAGGGAATGAAAAGACATATCAAAGAAACTAGGGCGACAACTTACTCACTGTAAATGATCGTCGCTCTTAGGCCAGGAAGAGTATCAGCGTATCTTACACACTACACAAATCAATGATAATGTGTCATACAATTACACGTTCCACTGGAGGTTCCATGATCGATCTGTATTATGCTCCAACGCCAAACGGCCATAAAATCACACTCTTCCTGGAAGAAGCTGGCCTTCCCTATAATATTCATCGAATTGATATTAGCGCAGGAGATCAATTCAAACCTGAATTTCTTGCCATTTCGCCCAATAATAAGATTCCCGCTATTGTTGATCAGCAACCAATCGATGGTGGTAAACCTATCGCTATTTTTGAATCTGGCGCCATTCTTACTTATCTGGCAGAAAAAACGGGCAAGTTACTCAGCAAAGATATGCGTGAGCGTGTTCAAAGCCTGCAATGGCTGTTTTGGCAGATCGGTGGCTTTGGCCCGATGCTAGGACAAAATCACCATTTTAGTCATTTCGCGCCGGAAAAAGTCCCTTACGCGATTAATCGTTATCAGGAAGAGACAAAGCGCTTGTATCAAGTCCTGAATACCCAATTGGAAAAAACACCCTATCTGGGCGGTCAGGAATACAGTATTGCTGATATCTCAACTTATCCGTGGGTTCGTGCTTATGAACGTCAGAATATTGATCTGAATGATTATCCGGCAGTGAAAAAATGGTTTGACACTATCAGTCAGCGCCCCGCCACTCAAATTGCCTATAGCAAAGCTTAATATCTGTCTGCGGGGTAACTATTTCCCCGCAAAACTTGATCAGGCTGACAGATAGCTATATCTTTAACCACCAGCCCTTATATCTCTGCAATATGCTATATACCCTATGGATTTCAAGATGCATCGCGACGGCAAGGGAGCGAATCCCCGGGAGCATAGCAAACTATGTGACCGGGGTGAGCAA
Source organism: Photorhabdus sp. S10-54 (assembly GCF_963878145.1). Classification (NCBI taxonomy): domain Bacteria; kingdom Pseudomonadati; phylum Pseudomonadota; class Gammaproteobacteria; order Enterobacterales; family Morganellaceae; genus Photorhabdus; species Photorhabdus sp. S10-54. The sequence goes on from NZ_CAWNXG010000004.1 coordinate 8,440, forward strand.
GCGCAGCCAACAAAGAGGCAACTTGAAAGATAACGGGTATAGTTCTTATATCAACAACTTAGGTTATAGGAGTGGTTATGCGTATTTTAATCACTGGAGGAACAGGTTTGATTGGTAGCCGTCTGGTTTGCCAACTTCTTTCCCTATCCCATTCCATTACTATTCTAAGCCGCTCACCTCAAAAAGTTTATTCTCTATTCAGCAATCAAGCTGAATGCTGGACCAGCCTGAAAGATAAAACCGATCTCAACGATTTTGATGCCGTAATCAATCTTGCTGGCGAGCCCATAGCAAACAAACTATGGACTTCAACGCAAAAAGAGAAGCTGTGCCAGAGTCGCTGGACATTAACAGAGCAACTCAGCAAGCTCATTAATGCCAGCCAGACACCACCAGAAGTCTTTATTTCCGGCTCTGCGGTAGGCTATTACGGGGATCAGAATCAAACAATTGTCACAGAGCATGAGCCACCTCATGATGAATTTACTCATCAGCTCTGTAAGCAGTGGGAACAACTTGCATTACAGGCAGCCAGTAATAAAACCCGCGTTTGTCTTTTACGTACTGGTGTTGTACTGGCAAAAAACGGCGGAGCACTGAAAAAAATGCTTCCCTTGTTCCGTCTTGGGCTTGGTGGCCCGATGGGGAGCGGAAAACAGTATCTGCCCTGGATTCATATTGACGATATGGTGAATGGTATCTATTACCTGTTAATGACACCTGGTTTGAGTGGTCCTTTTAATATGACCGCCCCTTATCCAGTACATAATGATCAATTTGCCGCAACACTGGGAGAAGTATTGCATCGTCCTACTATTATCCGAACACCTACTTTTGTGCTGAAATTACTGATGGGAGAAGCTGCGGCACTGGTACTGGGCGGACAACAGGCAATACCGCATAACTTGGAACAAGCGGGTTTTGGCTTCCGCTATTTTCAGCTAAAAGAGGCATTTCAAGACTTACTAGACAGTGACTGCTCCCCGCCGTAAAAAACGGCGAGGCTTCCCACTTCTCAGGCCGCAACCGTCTTTATGACGGATTTACGCTGGCCTCCGTGGGCAGAAACGACGAGTCCCGCCGCCTGTAATTCCAGTATGCCCTTGCGCTGGATGTTGATCGCCGCATTGATATCGCGGTCATGTTCGACATGAAAAACCGGGCATTGCCAGATCCGCTTATGCAGCGGCATTTCCGGCTCTTTGGGGGTGGGGTAGATGCGGACTTTGGTCGCTCTTAACATATTCAGCGCTCATTGATAAAGAGCATTCATTTTAGCCTGTTTTACAGTTTTACAGGCAGATATCAATTCAGTCAGGATACGTCGCAGTAGCCAGCCCTAAAACCCTTTGGGCTTTTCGCCTTATATACACGCACTGGGCAAGGGTTTACGGCGGTTTTTGCTAAATCTCAACGCTTTTAGCCCCTTGCCAGCGGGTAAATAGATCATAAGGTAGCTCGATATCAAACTGATCAAGCACTCGGTTAACCGTCTGGTCAATAATATCCTGAATCTGTTGAGGCTGATGATAAAATGCAGGCACAGGCGGCATAATCACCGCGCCAATTTCTGCCGCTTGAGTCATCAGCCTGAGATGCCCCAAATGCAATGGCGTTTCCCTCACCCCAAGCACTAACTTACGACTTTCTTTCAATACAACATCTGCCGCTCTGGTTACTAATCCATCAGTATAACTGTGGACAATACCTGAAAGGGTTTTCATTGAGCATGGTAGAATTACCATGCCCGAAGTTTTGAATGAACCTGAAGAGATGACAGCAGCGATATCTCTGTTGTCATATACAACATCAGCCAGCGCCTGCACATCCCGTAAACTATAATCTGTTTCAAGTGCCAGTGTCTGGCGAGCAGAATGACTGATAACCAGATGTGTTTCTACCCCTTCAACTGGTTGTAAAACTTGCAGTAGCCTTATACCATAAATGGCCCCACTTGCTCCTGTAAGCCCTACTATTAATCTTTTCATTCTTTCCTCATACAAACACTGAACAACTATTTAAACCCGAAATTCATCAACCTTCATTATAGATATCCAGATTTTCAATTTCATTCTGATTATTCAGTTTTACTTCATCGTCTTTACGCAGATTCTCCAGATAATAGAGATAAGTCTGGTCAACGTCTTTGGTAACATAAACGCCATTGAATACTGAACTCTCAAACCCATCAACATCCGGGTTTTCTTCACGAACAGCGTCGATCAGATCGGTTAAATCCTGAAATATCAATGCATCTACACCAATAAGTTGGCGAATTTCATCCACTTCACGCCCATGAGCAATCAGTTCATTTGCATTGGGCATATCAATGCCATAAACATTCGGGAAACGTACTTCCGGTGCTGCCGAAGCAAGATAAACTTTCTTCGCGCCGGCTTCACGAGCCATATCAACAATCTGTTCTGACGTTGTACCACGCACAATAGAGTCATCTACCAATAGCACATTTTTATCACGGAATTCTGCTCGATTAGCATTCAGTTTACGGCGGACTGATTTCCGGCGTTCCTGTTGCCCAGGCATGATAAATGTCCGACCAACATAACGGTTTTTCACAAATCCCTGACGATAGGGTTTACCGAGTATGCGCGCAATTTCTAGCGCAACATCGCAAGATGTTTCGGGGATTGGAATAACCACATCAATATGTAAGTCTTCCCATTCGCGGGCAATTTTCGCCCCTAGCTTATGCCCCATCCGTATGCGGGCGTTATAAACCGAAATTTTATCAATAAAGGAATCTGGGCGAGCCAAATAGACAAATTCAAATAAACAGGGGGTCAGAGAAGGATTTTCAGCACATTGACGAGTAAATAACTGACCTTGTTCAGTAATATAAATCGCTTCACCTGATGCAACATCCCGCAGGAATTCAAAGCCTAGCGTATCCAATGCAACGCTTTCAGAAGCGACCATATACTCATTACGGCCATCATCCAAAGTACGCTTACCTAAAACCAACGGACGAATACCATGCGGATCACGGAAAGCAACTAACCCATGACCAATAATCATCGCAATGCAGGCATAAGCACCACTCACCTGTTTATGCATTGCCGCTACTGCCGCAAAAATATTGTCAGGCTCCAATGGATAATGCTGGAAACAATCCAGTTCACTCGCAAAAACATTAAGCAAAATCTCAGAATCTGACGTGGTATTCACATGGCGACGGGCATTCTCAAATAACTTTTTCTTCAACTCATGAGCATTCGTCAAATTACCATTGTGTGTCAATGTAATACCAAATGGAGAGTTCACATAAAACGGTTGAGCTTCCGATGCACTGGAACTGCCCGCTGTCGGGTAGCGAACATGACCAATCCCAATCGTTCCCTGTAAACGCAGCATATGCCGGGCTTCAAATACGTCTCTCACTAAGCCATTGGCTTTGCGTAAACGAAACCCATTGTTACCATCAATAGTGGCAATGCCCGCAGCATCTTGCCCACGGTGCTGAAGCACCGTCAACGCATCATAAATCGACTGGTTAACCGGTGTAAAACCGACGATACCAACAATACCGCACATGTAGTTCTTCCTCATCAGCCAAACGGAGAGGTATATTTCTCCGGCAAGAAACTTGACGCATTTTGCAGGTAGTCAAAGAACCACCTTATGATATGACTGAACTGTGGGATCAATTGTGACTGTTTCCAATCCTCACTTCGAGCCAATGGTGTAAATGTATCCAGAAAAAACAGAATAGCAGCGACAATCAGCACACCACGCAATGCCCCAAAGCAGACCCCTAGTACTCGATCAGTACCTGACAATCCAGTCCGTTGCACAAGAGAACCTATCACATAGTTCACCACGGAACCGACAATCAAAGTAGCAATAAACAGCAACGCAATAGCAATCCCGTTACGTACCAATTCATCTTCAAAACGGGTGAAATAGACCGCTAAGTAAGTATAAAAATGGCTTGCCACAAAGAAAGCACATCCCCAGGTGACCAGTGATAATGCCTCACGAATAAACCCACGAATCAGGCTAACTAATGCCGAGAAGCCAATAATGGCGATAATAACGTAATCAATCCAAACCATGTTTTAATTCCAAAATAGACACCTCGGCATCCGTTTCAGGTGCATTCTAACAGAAAACGAAAACGTTTGCGTAGCAGATTTCCTATCCTACTGAAAATAATTAAGGCGACGAATTTGAATAATCATCATCGCCGCAGTCACTTAATATTTACTTCTTCATGATAGTTGTCCTATTCGTCACATAGGCATCACCCACTTTTATTACGGCCTGTAACTCCTTACCTGCCCTTGTAATCCAGTCAAACTTTTCAATTCTGATAATGCCGAGTCAAGTTGTTGCTTAGAAGCGTTCGGACCGACATATATTCTCGTTAATTGCCCCTGAACCGGAGATGAAGGAACCGTATAAACCTGATAACCAGACAAACGTAGTCTGGCAACGATTTCATCTACCTTTCCGGCATTTTTCAAAGCACCCAGTTGTACGATATAAGCCTGCCCTTGCGGGGCTGTTTCAACCGGTTTAACTTCAGGTTTCGGATCTGACTTAATGTCTGGTTTAGGTTTAAGCGCCGGTGCCAGCGGCTTAGTATCTGGTTTTGGTTCAAGCTTAATCTGTGGTTGAGGCTTCACTTCTGGCTGAACAGCAGGAGGGACTATCGGCGCAGGTTGAGGATTGGTAACCAATGGTATTTCCGGCTGCTCCAGTGTTTCTGGCTGCAATGCCTCTGTCTCATCTTCCAGAGGCACTGATAATATTGGTGGATTAAGAGGAGGTATAGAGTCAATTTCTTGCTCATCCCCTGGCTTTGGAACCAAGGGAATTGATGCAAATTTATCTTCGTTATATTTCTTGTTGCCGTCTAACAACGCAGGCAGCACAATGACACCCAATGCTACCAATACAATTGTACCAACCAAACGATTCTGAAATTTACTTGCCACTTCCTTTCTCCCTGTCCAGAGCCTCCATAACATGCGCTACCGTGTGGAATGAGCCACAAACGACAACAATATCTTGCTCATCAGCATCAGCCATCGCCTGATGCCAAGCACTTTCCACATCAGTAAATACCTGTGGCTGTCCAAGATGCTGAGCCAGTGTCTGTGCATCTGCACCACGCTGTTCAGTCAATGGAGCGCAATACCACTCATTTATTTGCTGTGACAGGCAAGTCAGTGTACCGGCAATATCTTTATCACCTAGCATACCCACTACACCAAGGATTCTACTGCCCGGCTGACGGGGCAACTGAGCCAATTTCTGTACCAGATAAGCCGCTGCATGGGGATTATGAGCCACATCCAAGATCAACAATGGATTTTCACGAACTATCTGGAAACGCCCAGGTAACTGCGCATTCTGCAACCCTTGATGGATTGCACTCTCATTAATAGCTCGACTGACTTTATCATCTTGTCGTAACAGGCAACAAATAACACCCATCGCCGTTGCGGCATTCATCAGAGGAACATTTGGCAAAGGTAGGTTGCTAAACAGCCTATCATCAGATTGCCAGTGCCAGTTTTTATCCTGTTGAGAGAAACGCCAATCAATGCCACAACGGAACAACTCGGCACCTAATTCACCCGCAACTTCCGCAATAGAAGATGGCATATCCTGCTCACCAACCACGGCAAAGCGATCTTTACGGAAAACCCCTGCTTTCTCACGACCAATATGTTCGCGATCAGCACCCAACCAATCAATATGATCAATTGCAATACTGGTAATAGCGGCAATATCGGCGTCCACAACATTTGTCGCATCCAGTCGCCCACCTAAGCCTACTTCTAAGATGACCACATCCAGACAAGCTTGTTTAAACAGTTGCAAAGCCGTTAATGTGCCATATTCAAAATAAGTCAGCGAAATATCACCGCGACGAGATTCAATATCCGCAAATACACGACAGAATTCCTGTTCAGGTAATTCTTTACCCTGAATACGAACTCTTTCGGTATAACGTACAAGATGCGGAGAGCTGTAAACACCCACTCTCAGCCCAGCCGCCAACAGAATAGATTCTATCGTGCAACAGGTAGTACCTTTACCATTAGTACCGGATACGGTTATCACCTTAGGTGCAGGATTAACCAACGCCAAAGTTCGGGCAAGTTTCCCCACACGCTCAAGCCCCATATCAATGGCCGTAGTATGCAGGTTCCCAAGGTAGGAAAGCCACGTCATCAATGGCGACGTGGTTTGAGGAATGTGTAAAGTGTCAGACATCTTCTTTATTGGTACTTATTTGAATATCCACCTCAACATCAGCGGGTTCTGCCACTAATTCAGCAACAATTGGCTTAATACCTGGCTGCGACTGATGGGTTAGTTTAGAAAGTAAACTGGCAAGTGTGTCACGCATTTCAGGGCGACGAACAATCATGTCAATCGCTCCCTTTTCCAGCAAAAACTCACTACGCTGGAAACCGGACGGTAATTTTTCACGAACGGTCTGCTCAATAACTCGTGGTCCGGCAAAACCAATCAATGCTTTTGGTTCAGCAATATTGATATCACCCAACATCGCCAGACTTGCTGAAACACCGCCCATTGTCGGATCGGTCATGATAGAGATATAAGGCAAACCACGTTCTTGCATTTTTGCTAAAGCAGCACTGGTTTTCGCCATCTGCATCAGTGACATCAACGCTTCTTGCATACGAGCGCCACCACTGGCAGAAAAACAAATCAGAGGACAATTGTCTGCCAATGCCTGTTCTACGGCACAGACAAAACGGGCACCAACAACCGAAGCCATAGAACCGCCCATAAATGCAAATTCAAAAGCAGCAGCAACAACTGGCATACCACTCAGGGTACCTTTCATTACGACTAACGCATCTTTTTCTTGGGTTTGCTTCTGCGCCGCTGATATACGATCTTTATACTTTTTGGAATCGCGGAATTTAAGAATATCTTTTGGCTCTAATTCCCCCCCTAATTCCGTCGTTGCTCCTTTATCAAGGAATGTAGCCAATCGGGTACGCGCCGAAATACGCATGTGATGATCACATTTAGGGCAAACCTCAAGATTGCGCTCTAGCTCAGCACGGTAGAGCACCTGACTGCAACTATCACATTTAGTCCAAACCCCTTCAGGGATATTCGCTTTACGCGTTTGGGTAATGTTGCTTTTATTAAGAATTTTTTCAATCCAGCTCATTGAATGATCTTTCCGTCTGAATCTGGCTTATGCCAGTTTTGTTATTGTGTGCCATTAAACCACAATGCTATTACAGTGTGGATAAAAAACTGCTCAAACCTGTTACCGGTTATCACTCTTCTGCTTCATCACCGTACGACGATGACGCCAGATTTCAATCACTCCGGGCAGGATTGAAATAAAGATGATAGCGACAATCAACAGTTTCAAATTCTGTTGTACCATTGGCATATCACCGAATATATAACCAGAATAGGTGAATAACAGTACCCAAACTAGTGCGCCAATCACGTTATAAGCAGCAAAACGACGATAAGACATTTTCCCCATACCTGCAACGAATGGTGCAAATGTTCTGATAATTGGTACAAATCGCGCCAAAATAATTGCCTTACCACCATGTTTTTCATAAAACTCATGTGTTTTATCTAAATAACTGCGGCGGAAAATTTTTGAATTTGGATTAGTAAATAACCTTTCGCCAAAGATGCGACCAATAGCATAGTTCACCGCATCACCAATAATAGCCGCAATAATCATCAATACCACCATGATATGCACATTCAGATCATTTGAGCCCAGAGCCGCTAAAGCGCCGGCAACAAATAACAGCGAATCCCCCGGCAAAAACGGAGTAATCACTAACCCTGTTTCACAAAATAAAATCAGAAACAGAATGCCATATACCCAATCACCATATTGTGCGACCAGTTCGGCTAAATGAATGTCAATATGGAGAATGAAATCAATAATAAATTTAGCAAAATCAAAAAAATGAGTCAGAAATTCCATAATATTCCCCGCTATGCCAAAACATCCGTGTCGGAAACTAGAAATGTTAAATCAGATCATCTGCCAAAAACAGAGGCCCCATAACCGCTCTCGGCAAATCAAATTGCGCCGGATAATCAACAGCAACCAGATACAACCCTGCTGCTTTTGCCGTCGCAGCGGCTTTCGTCCGATCTTGTAAAGCAAGCAACTGGGCCATCCAGTTAATATCCTGATTCCCACAACCAATTTCCATCAGACTACCCGCAATATTACGCACCATATGATGCACAAAAGCATTGGCTTTAATATCTATGACGACGTAATGTCCGTAACGATTGACATTAATATGCATCACATTACGCCAAGGCGTTTTAGATTGGCATTGAACTGCACGGAAAGAGGTAAAATCATTTTCCCCTAATAAACATTGCGCAGCCTGGTGCATCAGCTTTTCATCCAGTGGATAGTGAAAATGGGTCACGCCATTGGCCAGCACTGCCGGACGATAACGATGATTAAAAATAATGTAACGATATCGCCGGGCAGTTGCACTAAAACGGGCATGGAAACCCTCATCCACGGTTTTCACCCAACGAACAGCAATATCTGGTGGTAAATGTACGTTCACGCCCATTGTCCACGCCGCATCCTTGCGCTGAACAGACGTTTCAAAATGCACAACCTGCCCTGTTGCATGTACTCCAGCATCGGTCCGACCAGCACAAAATACTGATATGGGTTCATCGGCGACTTTTGATAGTGCTTCCTCAAGGCATCCCTGAACACTTTTTACTTCCTGCTGACGCTGCCAGCCATAATATCGGCTGCCATCGTACTCAATTCCCAATGCAATTTTCATCTTTGAACCCGGCACAGATTCTGTTTGTTCTGTACCGAACATCAGTAAAATTGCTCCTGAATCAGTTTTTCCGCTGTCTCAACAGCCATTAATGCACCACCAAACCGGATGTTATCGGCCACAGACCAAAATTGTAATACTTCCGGCATACCATAATCGTGGCGCAGACAACCAATGCTCAATGCATCATTACCCGATGCTTCTGTCACTGGCGTTGGATAATCATCGTCATCTGAAACGTTAATATCAATCATCCGCTCTAATTCTTCTCGTGCTTCTTCCACCCCAACCGGACGCAATGTTTCCAAATGGACTACTTGAGCATTGCCATAAAAAACGGAAGACTGAACGCAACTCACTGAAATGGGTAGTCCTTCATCCTGTAAAATTTTGCGTATTTGATCCACAAGACGGCGCTCTTCACGCACAGAACCTTCAACATCTGTTGGCAACGGCAAAAGATTAAATGCCAGTTGTTTACTAAAACGACCTGGCTCCGGTGGGATGCCATTAAGCAAACGAGCGCTCTGTCCGGCTAATTCATCAACTGCCGCTTTGCCGTGAACAGAAACAGAGAACAGATTAGTCAAATGCAAACGTGCAATTCCAGCCGCATCCACCAGCGGTTTAATGGCTGTCAGTACCTGACTGGTCATACTATCTGCCAAGGCAATAATATTTCGGTTACGATAATCCGCTAAAACATGAGGATTCACCCCCGGAACAACTAAAGGTACATCCGGTTCCATAGCAAATAACCCACTGCTATCAATCACCAGGCAACCTTCTTCTGTCGCTTTTTCAACATATTGTTCTGTGGCTTCCAATCCAGCCACGAAAAAAGCGAGTTGTACCTGTGACCAGTCAAAATCAGCAGCATCACCAACAACAAAATTTTTACCATTAAAACGCAGGCTTTCACCGGCACAGCGCTCACTGGCGAGAGGATACAATTCACCAACGGGAAACTGACGCTCTTGTAATAACGCCAATATCGCTTCACCTACTGCCCCTGTGGCACCCAATAGGGCAATATTCCAACCTTCTGACATGTTGGTTTTCTCCATCTATCTTTCTGACATGCAGATATATTTCTGCACGGATTAAATCAGTTCTGTACTGAAACCAAGAGCAGCTAGCAACTCAGCACTCTCTCTATTATCACAACATACAGTTAGGGATGACCATTCCCGGCGTTCTAAATAGTTTTTGCGCAGATAATCAAATTGCCCTTTTTGACCGGCAACTTGCCGTAACGGGGTATCATCGCGGCGTACATCATACACTAAATGCATCAACCGTTTCAGTGTGCTTTGAGTTACATTTCCATGCAGGGTAACCCGACTGAAATCTGGCTCTGGCAATAGATCAGATAAAGCCACTTTACGGGGTTGACCAAGGAATTCACAGTAAGCTTCAAATACCTGTGTGGTACCACGCGCTTTACCTTCGAGGGTATAACCCGCGATATGCGGTGTACCAATATCAACTAATTCCAGTAAGGGTAGGGATAAGTCAGGTTCCGGCTCCCAAACATCCAAAACAACACTAAGTTTCTTACCACGTTTCAACACAGCAAGCAGCGCTTGATTATCAATAACTTCACCACGACTGGCATTAATCAATATGCGGTTATCCGGCAAAGCTGACAATAATTCAGCATCTACCAAATGGTGTGTTTTATATGGGCCCGATAGATTCAATGGCGTATGGAATGTCAGAATATCCGCCTCTTTGACCAGTTTTTCCAGTGGACAAAATTCACCGACATCCCCTCTGGCAGCTCTTGGCGGATCACATAAGAGTGTCCGCACACCAAGAGTAGCTAACCGCTGCGCCAGTCTACTGCCGACATTACCGACACCGACGATTCCGACAACTTTATCCTTAAGCTCAAAATTATCACGTTCAGCCAACAACATTAACGCTGAGAAAACATATTCAACCACAGCAATGGCATTACATCCCGGCGCCGCTGAAAACCCGATTCCAGCCTGAGATAACCACAATTGATCCACATGGTCAGTCCCCGCCGTTGCCGTACCGATAAATTTTACCGCGCTGCCTTTCAGCAATTCTTCATTAACTTTAGTTACTGAACGAACCATAAAGGCATCAGCATGATCCAATACCCCTTCCGGCACCGGACGCCCCGGAATAGCTTGCACATCCCCCAATTGCTGAAATAGTTGATCAGCATAAGGCATATTTTCATCAACCAGAATCTTCACTTAATCCATCCTGTGGCATTAAAACAGAGGCAGCGAACTATTTTGCCATTTAATCATAACAAAACCCATAATAACGGCTTCTTTTGTTGTTAACTTTTCCTGAAACGCTCCGGTGTCGTACCTGCCAATTGCTGGAACATAGCGATAAAAGCAGAAGATGAGCTGTAACCCACATCAAAAGCAACTTCATTAACAGTTTTCCCCTGTTCCAACAAAGAGATTGCATGTAAAAACCGTAACCTCTGCCGCCACTCGCTAAATGACATTCCCAATTCTTGCTGGCAACGCCGTGATAAAGTACGTTCCGAGGTATAACGCTGTTTTGCCCATTGCGCTAATGGCGTATTGTCAGCAGGATTACTCTCAAGTTCCTGTAATATCGGCGCCAAAAGTTTATCTTTAGATGAAGGCAGATAGGTATGCTGAACAGGGGATTGAATTAACTGATCAATCAGCACTTGAGCTAACCGTAAATCCTGTTCTGTTTCTGGTATTTTCAATTTACGTTCAAAACAGTCAGTCATAATCGCATTGAATATGGAGTTAAGCCGGATAATACAAGGAATATTCGGCAATAATTTCCCCCATTTAGGAGAAATATCTATTGCCCTAAATCTCATTGCTTTTCTACTATATCCCGAATGCTCTATTCCTTCCGGTATCCAGACACAAAATTGCGGTGGAGCTAAAAAATGCTGTCCTCCAGCATTCATTGCCATTACACCACAAACGACATAAATAAGTTGCCCAAATGGATGGGTATGACGTAAACACTCAGTATTCGCACTGAATAACTCGTTACGGAAAGAGATACTGGCCGGAATACCCATGACTTCTACAGGAATATGAAGTTTTTCTGTCATATTGTCTCAATTGCCTTATCCATTGGCTGATTATCGTTATATATAATGAATCAGACACCATTAGACTAAACACTCATTTTTATCTCAATGCGACTTATCTATATGAATATGATTTTCCCATTTCTGGCGGTCTTGATTTGGTCAATTAATGCCGTGGTGAGTAAAGCCTCCGCTACGGCTATTGATCCGGCTGCAATTTCTTTTTATCGCTGGTTCCTAGCCTTTCTCACATTAACACCCTTTGTCGTACTATCTGTCATTCGCCAATGGAAAACAATCTGTCAATATTGGTGGAAATTATTAATTCTTGGCGCACTTGGTATGATGCTTTATCAAAGCCTGGCCTATTACGCCGCACACAGTATCAGTGCAACATTTATGGGAATCCTTAGCTCATTGATTCCTCTTTTGACTGTTGTCATCAGTATATTTGTTTTACGTGTTGTCCCCACTGTCGGTATTGCTCTCGGTACCATTTTATCTCTGTCTGGTTTAGTCTGGTTGGTCAGCGCCGGTGAGCCCATATCATTATTGCAACACGGTTTAGGACGTGGTGAATTGATGATGTTGATTGCTTCCATCTCCTACGCACTTTATAGCGTGTTAACCAAACACTGGTCTATTCCATTACCCAACTGGCAATCCCTATATGTACAAATCAGTTTTGGTGTCCTGCTATTACTGCCAAATTTCCTGTTGACAAAAGATGTTCAATTGAATGCCAGCAATATCTCGTTAGTCTTATTCGCCGGTATTCCAGCCTCGATCATTGCTCCCTATTTATGGATACAAGGCGTCATAAAACTTGGTGCGAATACCACCACCATATTTATGAATTTGACGCCGATATTTACAGCTATTATCGCTATTCTGGTTCTGCATGAAGAGATGCACAGTTACCACCTGATTGGTGGCGGTATAACGTTATTAGGCGTTATGCTGGCACAGCAACTACGTACTCCTCTTATTAGAAAAACCTCAGGAAATTAATCATCAGAAAGCCTAAAAGGGATTCTTACTAATAAACCGCCCAGTGTTTCACTGGGCAATAATTGGGGATGAGTACCATGATAAATACCGATATCTTTTACCAGAGCTAATCCTAATCCTGCCCCTTCATGCCCCGCAGCATTATCAAGACGATTAAAAGCCATCAGAGACAAATTGACGTCTTCTTTAGCAATCCCCGGCCCACTGTCATCCACTTCCAAATAACAGTATGTCTTACAAGAGTTGAGAATCACTCTAGCCGTAACAATGCCACCTTCCGGTGTATATTTAATTGCATTGTCCAATAAGTTAGCACACATTTCCGTCAGTAATACAGGTTCCCCCTTGATCCATTGAGCATTTTCGCCTTCATAACCCAAATCAATATTCTTACTTTCAGCCTGTTGCAAACGAGAAAAACATGCCTGTTGCAACAATTCGACTAGATTAACCGGCCTATAATCCCGAACGGCCTCCTTTTCATGCGCTTTCAAACGAGAAAGTTGTAATAAACGATCCGTCAGAGAGATAGTGTTATCCAATGTACTATCAATGGCCTGTAAGCTTTCTTTCCATTGCGCTGGATCTTTGCTGGCAAGCGCTACCGCTACTTGAGTTTTTAATACTGTTAATGGCGTTCTAAGTTGGTGAGAAGCATCCGCACTGAACCTCTCCTGCCGACTCACCATCAATTTCAGTCGCTCTATATAACGATTAAATGCATATAACAATGGGGAAAGTTCCGACCAAGGCAACATATCCGGTAACGGAGTAAGATCATTTGCGGGACGACGGACCATGACGCCAGAAAGTTTATGTAGTGGTTTAAGTAACTGCTTCAACAGAAAATAAGCCAGAATCAGAGTCAACCCAACCACGGTTCCTTGGCTCATCAAAGAAGATATTAATAATTGTTGAGCAAGATAATGACGGGAAGCCACTGTTTCAGCAACTAGTATCAACGCCATTCCCATCATTCCCCCTTCATTGATCGGCTGATAAAGGGCAGCAACCCGAATAGGCTGGCCGTAATATTCAGCATCATAGAAATAAACTAGAGCCGTGTATAAATTGGAGCGAAGCGTATCTTTAGGGATCAAAGGCAAATCATCATAACCGGAAATTATTTCCCCTTCGGGTGATAACACCTGATAAAACAGCCTATCATTCATATTTCGCTCAAAACTATCCAGAACCACATAAGGTACATCGACAATTAATTGGTTATTTTTAACAGTCAGCCGTTCTGCCACAGTTCGAGCAGACGCCAATAAAGTACGGTCATAAGCCAATGTCGCCGCATTCTCTGCACTAAAATAATGGGTGCAAACCGATAAACAACCCAACACAAACAGTGGAACACCAAAAAATAAGAGTAACTGATGAAACAATGAGTTCGGTACTTTAAACCATGTCATCTTTCTGGTGCTCCAGACGATAACCTAATCCCCGTAATGTACTGATCCCCACATTACTGCCTGACAATTTTTTCCGAATCCGGTGTACATAAAGTTCAATACTTTGTAGGTTTGCTTCATCTGATAGTGCAAATACCTGCTCAAAGAGCTGTTGTTTAGAAACAGGCCTCCCCCGACGATGGAACAATGTTGTCAAAACCGAAAATTCCCTTGGTGTCAAAGCCAATGGCTCATCGTTCAGAACAAAGTAACCATCATCCTGATAAACAAGGGAACCGAATGTCAGCGTCTCCTGTAGAAAACTTGCACTACGACGAAGTAATGCCCGGATACGTGCTTCCAATTCCTGTAAATCAAAAGGTTTCGTCAGATAATCATCGGCACCAGAATTAAGCCCTTTCACTCGTTCAGAAACATCGGCTTTCGCCGTTAATAATAATACCGGCAAATTTTGCCCACGCTTACGCAAACGAACTAACAGAGAAAGTCCATCCAACCTAGGCAAAGAAACATCCAGAATCAATAATGCATAGTTTTCTGTCTGTAATAATTGATCAGCAACTATGCCATCACTAGCAACATCTACGGCAAATCCTGAACTGCTCAGTGCTTTTTGCAACCAATGCAATAATTCAGGGTGGTCTTCCACTAAAAGTAAGCGCATATCTTCAATATCTAATCGATTAATATATACCCGTTATCTTTCAAGTTGCCTCTTTGTTGGCTGCACTCGCTCACCCCGGTCACATAGTTTGCTATGCTCCCGGGGATTCACTCCCTTGCCGTCTCGATGCATCTTGAAATCCATTGGGTATAAATATAATTACAGACATAACTATATTTCCAGTTTATATCGCCACACCTATTTTTCTGAAAAATAGTCAGACACTAACTCAATTCCATTTTCATGCCAAAATACCTCGCTATGAATAACAGGGTATTCTGTCATACTGAATTAAGTAATAGATCTCTATTACCGCTTCCATTTACTCAGATATTGCCATGAGTACAGGAGTAAAATCAAAACGTTCATCCAATACAGACGCCACAGAGACATTAGACAAAGTGAGTTTTATTTCACTGCCTACTTTTAAACTAAAATTCGATATCACCATCGGATCTTTATCATTAAGAAATGCAGATAAACCCGTCATTTTTAAAACTTCATCGGTATCATTCTTAATATTAATTGAGATTTTGGTCTTTGATGCCATTGAACTATCTATCTGGCTAATTTTCTTCTTCATCTCTTTTGGTACGCTTATCACCAAGATATCTGCACCATTACCGTAAAGATGAATACCCTTAGTAGAACCAGTGATACTTGAATTCCCTACGCTTACAGGAACTTTAAAGTGAGCAAACGAATCCATACTTTTTCTGAAACATTCCACGTATTCCGCATTGGAAAAAATAGCCGGTACTTTTTCCTGAGTGTCTAACAAAGATTTTGATGGTTGTCTGGAATCTTTATAATCACCACAAGCACTGACTTCAACTAACAAATCAGATGTCACCGTTTTAACTTGTTCAGATAACAGTTGGTTAACAGATACCGAAGTACTGAGTTCTGTTTTACATCCCACCAAAGCAAAAGCCATAGCACTGCCCATAGCACTACAAAGAATCAATTTTCTCATCATTTCCTCAATTCAGATTTCCCCAATATAAAGTCTGATTATATTCAATAAATTTTCCATTTAATTTGACACATTGCATAAATAAATAATTACCATTTGCATTATACCTCCTTAGTCGAATGTAAATTTACCGTGAGTAAAACAGAGCAACATCAAAACTACGAGAAACTTACAACAAACCAAAACAAAAAAGGAAGTCTGTAACCATTTGTAAACTCATTAATGCGAAACGCTACGCAAATTTAAGCGATTGAAATCACATATCAACAACTTTTCTTGTTAATGAAAGGTAAATGAAAGGTTTTGTTATTACTAATTGAGTCAACCAGGTCTGTTTGTAGTGATTATATCTTACACGGGTATTGATGAGAGCCAATAAATGAAAATTATAACGATCAAGATGTTAGCGGCAACCGCTTTATTATTTAGCGCAAGCAGTGTTTTTGCTGCCAGTGCACCTAACCGGACCGAATGTATTGCGCCTGCAAAACCGGGGGGCGGGTTCGACCTGACCTGCAAGCTGGTCCAAGTTTCACTACTGGATACGAAAGAGATCAGCAAGCCTATGCGTGTCACTTTTATGCCCGGTGGTGTTGGCGCTGTCGCTTACAATGCTATCGTCGTACAACGACCTACTGAAGCGGGGACCATTGTCGCCTTCTCTGGCGGCTCTCTACTCAATTTGTCTCAGGGAAAATTTGGTCGCTATAACGTTAACGATGTTCGCTGGCTGGCAAGTGTTGGTACTGATTATGGGATGATCGCTGTCCGTGCCGATTCACCTTACCGTACCCTGAACGATTTGATGAATGCTTTTAAGGATAATCCCAACAGCATTGTATTTGGTGCTGGCGCTTCTATCGGTAGTCAGGACTGGATGAAAACCGCACTGCTGGCAAAAGAGGTTGGAATTGATCCTCACAAGATGCGTTATGTCGCATTTGAGGGAGGTGGTGAACCTATCACCGCCCTGCTGGGTAATCATATCCAGGCAGTTTCCGGTGATCTAAGCGAGATGGTACCTTACCTGAATGGAGACAAAATCCGGGTCCTGGCTGTTTATGCAGATAAACGACTGGATGGTGATTTAGCCAATATTCCTACTGCCAAAGAGCAAGGTTATGACCTGGTATGGCCGATTATCCGCGGATTTTACATGGGACCAAAAGTTTCTGACGAAGAGTATCAATGGTGGGTTGATACTTTTAATAAACTACAACAAACAGATGCTTTTAAAAAACAACGCGATATCCGTGGGTTGTTCGAATTCAACATGACCGGCAAAGAATTGGACCGCTATGTGAAAAAACAGGTTGAACAATATCGTGAACAAGCCAGAGCTTTTGGCTTAGCCAAATAACAGAGTCATTATCATGAGCGATCGTATCTTTGCTACTATCTGGTTAGTACTCTGTACTATTGGGATAGTTATTGGTTGGGGAATTCAGAGCGAATACACTTATGAACCCCTGGGGCCCAGACCTTTCCCAATGATCATTCTGTCTCTGATGGCACTCTGTGCTTTACTACTACTTTTCAAAAAACCGGAGCAAAGCAATTGGCCTAGTGCCCCCGTTATCCGTCGCCTAATGCTGTTGATTCTCTCTTTGGTTGTTTATGGTTGGTCATTCGAGTGGCTTGGTTTTCCTCTGGCTACAGCGCTGCTGACATTCAGTGTCGCGCTGTTGTTTAACGCAACACTGCCTGCCGCAATCATTTCCGGGGTGTTCCTTGGCGTCACGTTATATTTCGCCTTTGACCGCTTACTTGACGTAACCCTGCCTCTCGGTAGCTGGCTCAACTGACGGAGAACTTATGGAAACCTGGATGTATCTCAGTCAAGGTTTTGAAGTTGCAATGGTGCCGCAAAACCTGATTATTGCTTTAATTGGCTGTTTTGTCGGTACGATTGTTGGGCTGCTACCGGGGCTTGGGCCGATTAATGGTGTCGCGATTCTGCTGCCACTGGCTTTCGCTTTAAAACTGCCTGCTGAATCTGCCCTGATCTTATTGGCAACCGTTTATATCGGTTGTGAGTATGGTGGGCGTATATCATCGATTCTGCTGAATGTTCCCGGTGATGCCGCTGCCATTATGACCGCATTAGACGGTTATCCGATGGCCAAACAGGGCCGTGCAGGTGTGGCACTGTCTATTTCCGCGGTGAGTTCTTTCTGTGGTTCTTTGCTGGCAATTTTCGGCATTATTTTGTTTGCACCATTACTGGCGCAGTGGTCACTGGCTTTCGGCCCTGCTGAATATTTTGCACTTATGGTTTTTGCTATTGCTTGTCTGGGTAGCATGATGAGTCAGAATCCGCTGAAATCACTATTAGCAGCATTAATAGGATTGGGTCTGGCAACTGTCGGAGTAGACGCCAACACCGGGGTTTATCGTTTTACATTCGACAATGTTCATCTGTCAGATGGCATTCAATTTATTGTTGTGGTAATAGGTCTGTTTTCTGTCAGCGAAATTTTGCTGATGTTAGAGAGTACCTCCGCCGGCAAAACCATTATCCGCAAAACAGGCCGTCTGCTGTTCAATCGCAAGGAAGCGGCTGAATGCGCCATACCAACGCTTAGATCATCCTTTATCGGTTTCTTTGTCGGTATTTTGCC
Organism: Photorhabdus sp. S10-54; assembly: GCF_963878145.1. Taxonomy (NCBI): domain Bacteria; kingdom Pseudomonadati; phylum Pseudomonadota; class Gammaproteobacteria; order Enterobacterales; family Morganellaceae; genus Photorhabdus; species Photorhabdus sp. S10-54. The sequence continues at coordinate 27,019 of NZ_CAWNXG010000004.1, forward strand.
TGGTGCAGGAGCGACTATTGCTAGCGCAATTACCTACATGACTGAGAAGAAGCTCAGTGGGAATAGCGATTCATTTGGTAAAGGTGATATTCGCGGCGTAGCAGCACCAGAAGCGGCTAATAATGCTTCGGCCTGTGGCTCCTTTATTCCAATGCTAACATTAGGAGTACCAGGTTCAGGCACCACTGCCGTTATGATGGGGGCATTAACGCTCTATAATATTACGCCTGGGCCGGGAATGTTCACTGAACAGCCAGATATCGTCTGGGGGTTAATTGCGGCTTTATTGATTGCCAATATTATCCTACTGATTATGAATATCCCAATGATAGGTCTATTTACACGGATGCTCACTATCCCACTCTGGTTCCTTGTTCCAGCTATTGCTGCTGTTTCAGCGGTTGGTGTATATGCCATACACAGTACGACATTTGATCTTCTGTTGATGGTAGGGTTGGGTATTTTTGGCTACATTCTGAGGAAGATGAATTTCCCGATGTCGCCATTAATCCTCGGTTTCGTATTAGGAGAAATGCTGGAACAAAATTTACGTCGCGCACTTTCTATTAGTAATGGAGAATTTGGCATTCTGTGGAGCAGCACAATTACTCAGAGCTTATTGATACTTGCCGCTCTGGTTCTGATTACTCCACCAATATTAAGAATTATCCGTAAGCGCCGTATTCAGCAAATGGCTACTGAAAACAAAACGTAATAAATAAAAGCCTATAATATTACAAGATCATAATTATTATAGGCTTTCCTACCGTAACAGGAATATACTTCCATATTCACATTACATTTCATACACAATCAAAATTCAGCAAAACAGGTTTGAATTTATACTTATAAACGGATAACACAACACGCCAAGTTTGTTGCAACATTCATAGCAAAAATCACTTTACCAAAATACTATCTTTACCAAATAGGTGATTCAAAACTCCCAATAACTATTAAATAGTTATTAAATAGTATTGAGTATTCAACATTGTTAACAATGGCCTTTTCTGTTGAAACAGACAAGATACGAACAGCACACAAAAACAGGAACATACACACAAAGGTGACTCGCTACACACGGTCACCTAAGATGCATCAAATAACGACCATTGTTGTTTGGACACGATCGAAATAGACTCTGATGAGGAAAATTAAGCTGAATACTTGCTCATCACCAAAGAAGCATTAGTACCACCGAAACCAAAACTATTGGACATCACCGTATTCAACTTTTGCTCAGTAGGTTTAGTGATGATATTCATGCCTACCGCTTTATCATCAAGATCTTCAATGTTAATGCTTGGTGCAATAAAACCATGCTCTAACATCAGTAGGCTATAAATCGCTTCGTGTACACCAGCAGCCCCCAGTGAATGGCCAGTCATCGCTTTTGTTGCAGAAATTGCCGGTGTTGTATCACCAAAAACTTCCCTGATCGCCTCCAACTCTTTCACATCACCCGCAGGAGTAGATGTACCATGCGTGTTCACGTAATCAATGGAACCTTTCACACCTTGCAGTGCCATATTCATACAACGAACCGCACCTTCGCCAGATGGAACAACCATATCTGCGCCATCAGATGTTGCTCCATAACCAACAATTTCAGCGTATATGTGTGCGCCACGTGCCAATGCATGCTCTAATTCTTCCACAACAACAATACCGCCACCGCCAGCAATAACAAAACCATCACGGCTCTTATCGTAAGTACGGGACGCTTTTTCTGGCATTTCGTTGTATTTCGTTGAAAGTGCACCCATTGCATCAAATTCACAACTCATTTCCCAGCAGAGTTCTTCACCACCACCGGCAAAAACAATATCCTGTTTTCCTAACTGAATAAGTTCAGCTGCATGGCCTATGCAATGGGCAGAAGTAGAGCATGCAGAACTGATAGAGTAGTTTACCCCTTTGATTTTAAACGGAGTTGCAAGGCAAGCTGACACACCGGAAGCCATTGAGCGGGTTACCATATAAGGTCCCACACCACGCAAACCACGAGTACGCATCCCATCAGCACCCGCAACCTGGTTATACGGGGAACCACCACCAGAACCCACTACCAATCCGCTACGAATATTGGAAACCTGATCATCAGCTAGGCCAGAATCTTTAATTGCCTCTTCCATCGCCAGATAAGCATAAACAGAGGCATCGCTCATGAAACGCTGAATTTTTCGGTCTATTAATCCGGAAGTATCCAGTTTTACATTACCCCAGACATGGCTTCTCATTCCTATCTCTTTGAATTTTCCAGAAAAAGTTATTCCGGAGCGGCCTTCTTTCAGAGATGCCAGTACTTCTTTCTGATTATTACCAATGCTGGAAACAATACCCAAGCCAGTGATCACTACACGCTTCATTAAATACCTCATTAAATATGTTTATCTGCTGGATTTCCATCTATAGCTATGTAGCACTTTAGCGTACACTTGTACGCTGAACAAGTCCGATCAGGATAAAATTACGAAGAAAAATTCATCTTTCTAAAAATCCCAATATGCTTTCAAATCAAAGCAACTATTAACTTTCATAGAACACAATAAAGAGATTCAGATTTCAATAGATGAAAATAAATTTCAGATAGGAATTATTCTGTTAAACAATAAGATCGAAAAATACTCGTAATTTCCATCAAAAACTTAGTCTAAGGCTAATAATATCAATGCAATACATATGAACTTATCAATCATCCGGATAATGATTAGTAGCCTTATATTTATATAGCAGTTGCTATACTTGCTATTTTATTAAATTTCTTGTTAATTAGAAACAAATTTAATAACTGAGACTAATAAGGATGAATAAAATTTTCATGAAATGAATCAATCCCTATGTTATATTACTGGCTGAATTACATAAAATACCTAAACTTACAGCAACAAATGTTTTAGAACAGAAAATTTTCTGATTTTATCAACCGATAAAGCCATTATTCACACAAAAAATAATGGTAATTATGCTATGTCATATGCAAATGGTCGGTTCATTGTAAGACCTAAGTAACTTTACCCAATAATCCTAATGGGGGTTAATAATGAGAGGACTTGGTTATCTTCTACTGAGCGTTGGTATCATATGGATCTTAGTAGCTTTTAATATGGACATAAATATTTTATCACAATACAGCAACAAATTTAACAAAATTGAACCAATTGCTTCACAACAAAATCATATCCTAATTGGCGCATTCATCACGCTTTATGGACTAATTATGATTATATCCAGTAAAAATCAGCGATTATTAGAATCAATATACAGAAGTTATACTAAGGAGATTGCCGGGTTCAATTCAGAAGAAGTATTCATACCTACACCTATGCAAAATTCAGATTACTTAAAACGGGCTAATAATTACCGCCATTATGATTTTATCGACAAATATTCAAATACCCTTGAAAAGAGAGTAGTTGAATTTTGTAAGTTATGCTCATCCTATATTGAAGAAGTAAATCATAATGGCGGTGATAAAGAAGCAGCCAAGCGTAAAGTGATATCAATGATTGATACGATTTCCTCACATTTAAAAAAGAGGCAATCAGAAGAATTTAAAAAATTATGTGGATTTCACATTCATTTATAAATGCAAACCCTTTTTTGCTGAACTGCACCCCAAAAGTTGGACACCAACTGATTAAGGTGCAATTTTATGAAGAGCGCTTATTCATAATAAAAGCCAGACAAGTGGTTGATTATCTAAAGCAGTATAAAAAAATATTCTTGTATCATGAGACTATTTATATATTGATTTATACCCGTTATCTTTCAAGTTGCCTCTTTGTTGGCTGCACTCGCTCACCCCGGTCACATAGTTTGCTATGCTCCCGGGGATTCACTCCCTTGCCGTCTCGATGCATCTTGAAATCCATTGGGTATATAAAGATAAAAGAGAAATAAATGAGAATATCAATGGACTCATCAGTCAATACTTTCCAAAAATAACAGACTTTAATAAAGTCTCTAACCGAGAGATAAATTTTTCATAAACCGATTAAATAATCGCCCCTGAAAATTTGGGATGGCAAAACTGTACACGCCGCAAGCAAGGCTCAACACTTTTCCACTCTTTTCTTCTGCCAGGTGGTACATCAACCCCAACCTCGCTAAAATCGCATTATTATCAGTAATATTACAGGCATTACCGTGAAAAATTCTGTTATCTGTACCGCAACCCTAAGTTGGAATGATCAAGGTACTCCGGTTTCAACACAGTTTGATGACGTTTACTTCTCAAATCAAGATGGGCTGGAAGAAACCCGTTATGTATTTCTCAACGGTAACCGCTTCCCCCAACGATTCAGCACTCATTCCCGTTCTAACTGTGTAATCGCGGAAACCGGCTTCGGAACGGGATTAAATTTTCTGACGCTCTGGCAATCATTTGATGCATTTCGACAGCAAAATCCTGATGCCCCATTGAAGCGTCTACATTTCATCAGTTTCGAGAAGTATCCACTGAAAACCAACGAGTTAAAAGCCACTCATCAACGCTGGCCTGAGCTTGAAATTTTTTCTCAGCAACTCTGTCAGCAATGGCCTCAACCACTAGCAGGCTGTCACCGATTGATTATGGCAAACGGAACCGTCACACTGGATTTATGGTTTGGTGACGTCAATGATCTGTTGCCAACAATGGATTCCAGTCTTCACAGCAAAATAGATGCTTGGTTTTTAGATGGCTTTGCTCCTGCCAAAAACCCGCAAATGTGGGGTGAACAGTTGTTTGCTGCAATGGCACAATTTGCTCATCCAGAAGGCACTTTTGCAACCTTTACTTCTGCGGGTATCGTCCGTCGTGGTTTACAACAAGCCGGTTTTAATGTCAGTAAAGTCAAAGGATTTGGCCGCAAAAGAGAAATGCTGACTGGGGTTTTAGCAACTCATAAATATCAGCCATTACCTGCACCTTGGTTTGCCCGGCCATCAGCAAGCCACACCAATGATATCGCCATTATCGGCGGCGGGATTGCCAGTATTTTCACCGCACTCGCGCTACTGCGTCGTGGAGCGCAGGTGACTCTTTACTGTCAGGATACAACCTCGGCACAAGGTGCATCCGGTAATCGCCAAGGAGCACTTTACCCATTACTTAACGGTAATAATAACGAACTCGAAAAATTCTTTACCGCGGCATTTACCTTTGCCCGCCGCCAGTATGAGCAGCTATCAGCGCAAGGAATTGATTTCGACCACCAATGGTGTGGTGTCAGCCAACTTGCTTATGATGAAAAAAGTAGCAAGAAAATTGAGAAAATGCTGGCAACAGAATGGCCGAATGAACTCGCCATCGGCATGAATTGTCATCAGTTGAGTGAAAAATGTGGGCTGGATATTCATCACCACGGCATTCACTATCCACAAGGCGGATGGATATGCCCGGCTGAACTCACCAAAACGGCAACCGAATTAGCCCAACAGCAAGGCATGCTCTGTCGCTTAAATCATCAAGTTACCGCGCTTAATCACAACCAACATGGTTGGCAACTGCATTTGATGCATCAAGGACAACCGTTAAATGTACAGCATAAAACGGTAATTATCGCCAACGGTCATCATCTACCCCAATTTGAACAAACTGAGAAACTGCCGGTAACTGCTGTTCGTGGTCAAGTCAGCCATATTCCAACGACAACTGATCTGAGCCAATTGCAAAATGTACTTTGCTACGATGGTTATATAACACCGTCTAATCCAGCCAATCAACACCATTGTATCGGCGCCAGTTATCAGCGTCATCGGCTTGATAGTGAATATTCTGAAATAGAACAACAGGAGAACCGAGATCGATTGCTGAAATGTTTACCTGATGCCGAATGGGTAAATCAGGTTGATGTTTCTGCTAAACAATCCCGTCAAGGTATTCGCTGCGCTATTCGTGATCATATGCCAATGGTGGGAAATGTGCCGAATCTCAATGAAATAATGGCAGATTATCAAGATCTGCCAGAACAAATCCGTACAAAGGCCCCCATCACAGATGCACCTTGTTATTCCAATCTGTTTGTTATCGGGGCATTAGGTTCTCGTGGATTATGCTCTGCGCCACTCAGTGCAGAAATCCTTGCAGGGCAGATCTTTGATGAGCCATTACCACTGGATAATGAAACACTGGCAGCTCTTCATCCAAATCGTTTTTGGATCAGAAAACTACTGAAAGGCCGTAAAGTGAAAATTGAAAAGCCATTAAGGAACTGTACCGCCAAACGTTAGATATTCATATGAATTTTGGTAATATCATTTAATGTATCCTAACGCTTGCACATAGCTCTCAAATGAGATACATAATGGAATCTGATAGACGGAGGATAAAAAAATGGCTACTCAAACATCAATGCTGCACGTTCGTGTAGACGACAAACTCAAGACCGATGCGACAAAAACGCTCGCTAATTTAGGCCTAACCATATCTGATGCTGTACGCATCCTGCTAACCCGTGTCGCCAGAGATGGTGCATTACCCGCTGGTTTCACCGCTGATACGGAAACTTACGACGCTTGGTTTTTCGCTAAAGTGCAAGAAGCGCTCGACGATACGCGCCAATCAGTCCCACATCAGCAAGTAATGGATGAAGCGCAAGAATTAATTGAAAGGAAACTTCGTGCTAACTCTTGAATGGAGGGAAACAGCCAGAGCTGATTTGTTGATAATTATTGATTACATATCTGACGATAATCCCCATGCAGCTCAACAGTTAAAAAACGAAATAGAGAATAAGGTGGCAACACTACCAGAACGCCCGCAACTTTACCGACCAGGCCGCATTCCCGGCACGCGGGAGATGGTTGTCCGAGCCAACTATGTAGTGGTGTATGCCGAAACAACCCACACGGTGGTTATCCTACGGGTACTACATACCTCACGACAATGGCCACCATCAAACGAGATAAAGTAAAACATAGAAAGAATAAAAATCGCTATTGAGCCTCTGATTCTGGCGAACTGCACCGCCAAGCGTTAGATATTCATATGAATTTTGGTAGCACAGTTCGTTTTCTGCCCTTTAATAAAATTATTCAGCTTTGGCATTATCCAGCAGGCGCTGCCAGGTATTAAGAACAAGAACCTGATCTGGTGGTGCCAATTCTCCCGCTTTAATCGCATTTTGGATACTTCCTTCAACACGATCATGAAGCTGTTCAGCCGTATGCGCACCTTCCTGCTCCAATTCTGCTACCGCTAAAGTGAGATGCCCGCGGAGATAACCACCAGCAAACAATTCATCATCACTGGCATGATCTACCATGTCATCGATTTGCGCCAAAATGCGCGTTTCAAACTCAGCAAGCATTATTTTTCCTTAAATTCAATTTCATTCTACGAACATATCTTCCGGATAAGGGAAATGTTCTGCTTTCAATGGGGGCGTATTGTAGAACGAGTGCAATCCCTGAATAAAGCACTCTGCTCTTGCAGGTATACCCTGCGCCAAATAGTCTATGATCTGAGCATGAACTTTACGCTGAAAAACTAATCTGTCAGGTTCAAAATCCCCTTCAAGGTTGTCACAACTGACATTAAACGGAAAACCTGCCGCAGTACAAAACAACCAATCAAGTGCCTGTGGTTTAATTTCTACTTTTTCAAATTCACTTTGCGTCTGTGCATCACGCCCATCCGGGCAATACCAATAACCAAAATCCACTAGCTTACGACGCTCTTTACCCGCAATGCACCAATGAGCAATTTCATGTAATGCACTGGCATAGAAACCATGAGCAAACACAATCCGGTTATAGGGAACCTCTTCATCTGCCGGCAGATAAATAGGTTCATTATCGCCTTTAACCAAACGAGTGTTGTATTCATCACCAAAACAGCGATTAAAAATATCAATAAGTTGTTGATAGTTATGCGTTATCATGAATTAAAAACAAGATCCTGAATCAAAAATAAAATGCTAGCCAGCTACGGATCGTATCGCCGTGATTATCATTCAGTAACTTAATACTTATCAAAAAAGAGATAATGACAATCATAGGGCGAATCAATTTTTGCCCATGAGTCAAAACCAAACTTGCGCCTAACCGTGCGCCAATCACCTGCCCTGCCAACATCACAAGGCCCAATATCCACAAAACTTGACCGCCAAGGATAAAAAGCGCCAGTGAACCTATATTAGAAGCAAAGTTCAGTACCTTAGCATGCGCGGTGGATTTTGCCAGGTTATAGCCGCACAACACAACATAAGCTAATGCATAAAATGAGCCAACACCGGGACCAAATATGCCGTCATATAAACCAAGCCCACTCCCGATAAACAAGGCAAAGGCCACAGGCGTCAAGCGACGATGGCTATCTTCCATACCAATGGCTGGCGTCAAAAGGAAATAAAGACCAATGATAATGACCAGAACCGGTAATAGCTGACAGAGAAAATCTGGCTTTATAAACTGGACAATAATCGCACCAGCCATTGAGCCAAGTAATGTCATCAGTATGGCAAAGCGTTGAGATTTGAGATCAACCTCACCGTAACGAACAAAATAGAGGCTGGCAGAGAAGGAGCCTCCCACTGCCTGCAACTTGTTGGTCGCCAACGCCTGCACCGGAGAGACACCAACGGATAACAGCGCCGGGATGGTCAATAGACCGCCACCACCAGAAATCGAGTCAATAAATCCAGCCATCACTGCAACCAGAAAGAGCAGAACGTAAACTTCCGCACTTAATGACAATAACCAGTCCATATTTCATCCCATCAAAAGAAACCGCTTATCAACATTAAGCTACCCATTTCAGTCTCTGGGATTTTCAAGGCTAGCTTCATTCTCAAATTCACCAGCGAGGAAGGCTGGATTCTACATCAGCACACTGCGCTCGCTGGCGTAACAGGTGATCCATCAGCACAATCGCCATCATAGCTTCTGCAATTGGTACAGCACGGATACCAACACAAGGATCATGGCGACCACGAGTGACCATTTCCACTTCTTCACCCTGACGGTTAATCGTTTTGCCAGGCACCATGATGCTAGAAGTTGGCTTCAACGCAATATGAGCAACAATTGGCTGGCTACTGCTAATACCCCCCAGAATTCCTCCCGCATGATTACTGGTGAATCCCCGAGCAGTTATTTCATCTCTGTTTTCGCTGCCACGTAAATTGATAACACCAAAACCATCACCAATTTCAACACCTTTTACTGAATTAATACTCATCAGCGCATGAGCAATATCAGCATCAAGGCGATCGAAAACCGGTTCTCCCAAACCAGCAGGAACATTTTCCGCGACCACTGTCACTTTCGCGCCAATAGAATCGCCCGCCTTTTTCAGTTCACGCATCAGGGCATCAAGTTGTTCAAGCTTGGTTTCATCAGGACTGAAAAATGGGTTTTGTTCCACCTGTTCCCAATCTTTCAATTGGCAATGGATATTACCCATTTGGGTCAAGCAAGCACGGACACGAATGCCATATTTATCCAGCAAATATTTTTTCGCTATTGCACCTGCCGCAACACGCATTGCCGTTTCGCGAGCAGAAGAGCGGCCACCACCACGATAGTCGCGGATACCGTATTTCTGTTCATAAGTGTAATCGGCATGGCCTGGACGAAATACATCTTTAATAGCGCTGTAATCCTGAGAACGCTGGTCAGTATTTTCAATGAGTAAACCGATACTGGTGCCAGTAGTTACCCCTTCAAATACACCAGAAAGAATGCGAACCTGATCCGACTCACGGCGCTGCGTTGTATAACGGGAAGTTCCCGGACGACGCCTATCTAAATCAACTTGCAGATCAGCTTCTGTGATTGCAATGCCCGGTGGCACACCATCGACAATACATCCCAACGCCAAACCGTGAGATTCGCCAAAAGTGGTGACCCGGAAAAATTGCCCGATACTATTTCCCGCCATCCCAATTCCTTCCTGTTAACCGTTCTTTTTATTTAACTCTGCCCGTTTTGCATTATTATTACCGCAGCTACAGCCTATTCAATTATTCAATCTTTGAATAAGCGAAAATGTTCGTGATGTTCAACCAACTGTTGACGTGTCAACATAAATACGCCATCACCACCATATTCAAATTCCAACCAAGTAAATGGCACATCAGGATATTGTCCAATCAAATGCACCATACTGTTACCAACCTCACAAATCAATACACCTCGTTCAGTGAGAAAATTTGGCGCAGTTGCCAGAATACGGCGTGCCAGTTTCAAACCATCCGAACCCGCCGCCAAACCCAGCTCAGGCTCACGGCGAAACTCTTCCGGCAAGTCGCTCATATCCTCGGCATCAACATAAGGCGGGTTCGTGACAATAAGATCGTATTTAACCGGTGGCATATCGCGGAACAGATCAGAACGAATCGGAATGACCCGGTGGTCAAGGCTGTGATTCTGAATATTCTGTTCAGTCACGGCCAGCACATCTGCGGAAATATCCACCGCATCTACTTCTGCTTCCGGGAAAGCATATGCACAAGCAATGGCAATACAACCACTACCCGTGCAGAGATCGAGGATATTGGCGGGCTGCTCAGGGATCAATCCTGCAAATTCATTATTAATTAATTCACCAATCGGTGAACGCGGAACCAAAACCCGTTCATCAACATAAAATTCATGACCACAAAACCAAGCTCTGTTAGTCAAATAAGCAACTGGAATACGCTCATTAATACGGCGCAGTACCCGTTCAACAATACGATGACGTTCAGTTGATGTCAGTCGCGTGGTTAGCATCTCTTGTGGGATATCCAACGGCAAAAACAGTGATGGAAGAACCAGTTGCAGTGCCTCATCCCAGGGATTGTCTGTGCCGTGCCCGTAATAAATATTCGCCGCATTAAACCGGCTAACAGACCAGCGCAACATATCCTGAATGGTATATAACTCAGCTACTGCCTCATCGATAAAAATCTTGTCCAAAAGCGCCTCCAACCCTGCAAATTCATTAGCCTGCTAGTTTGCCACGATCATTGAGACAAATCAGCTTTATATCAGGTTAATGATATAGAATTTTAAGTACTAATGTTAAGCGAACAATGAATTAAGGAATGACAACTAAAAAGGCAACCCAGATATTTTATCGTAGATTTTTAATTAATTTTCGATGCAAACCGTCTTATTCAACAACAAGACGGTTTGGTTTCTATACCCGTCATCTTTCAAGTTGCCTCTTTGTTGGCTACACTCACTCACCCCGGTCACATAGTTATCTATGCTTCCGGGGATTCGCTCCCTTGCCGTCGCGACGCATCTTGAAATCCATAGGTATACCTATTTAACACCGCGTTTCTTTGGCTGATTGAGCGCTCACAATAATGACATTTTTTCGTATCCATAAATAATAGGCGGATATTAACAGCGCGATCCATACACCTCCCACATAGAACGCAATTCGTGTCGCAGGGAAGTAACTGAGAACAGCAATAATAAATATCATAAACACGATGGTCAAAATCGGCGCAACAGGCCACATCGGTACTGGGAATTGTAATTTTTGTGCTTCTCCCGGTGACATTTTTCTGCGCATAGCAAATTGAGATAGCAAAATCATTAACCAGACCCACACAGTGGCAAAAGTCGCAATCGAAGCAACAATGACAAATACCTGTTTAGGCAGCAAATAATTGAGAACCACAGCACACAATAACGCCAGTGTCATAACCATGATCGTCACCCAAGGCACGCCGTTACGGCTTAAATGCATAAATTTTTTATGGGCTAATCCTTTCTCCGCCATACCATACATCATACGACCGGCACCAAAAATATCGCTGTTAATGGCCGAAATTGCCGCCGTAATGACGATAATATTCAGAATATTCGCCGCCGAACCAATGCCTAATCCCTGAAATATTGCGACAAATGGACTACCTTCTTGGCCGATGCTGTTCCAAGGGTAAATCGCCATTAATACAAAAATAGTGAGTACATAAAACAGAAGAATGCGAAACGGGATAGAGTTAATCGCTTGCGGGATCACTTTCGCCGGATTTTTAGCTTCACTGGATGTAATACCAATGATTTCAATACCACCAAAAGCAAACATCACAACAGCCAGAGACTCAATAATGCCCCCCAACCCATTAGGCATAAACCCTCCGTGTTGCCACAGATTTTGAACCCCCGTTGCCTGAAAATGGCCGCTAAAACCAAACAGAATAATACCGGTTCCGGCAATAATCATGGCGCTGATTGCAGCAACTTTCAGAATCGATAACCAGAATTCCATTTCGCCAAATACTTTGACTTTACAAAGATTGAGCGCGCCAATAATGAAAATAATGCTAAGTACCCATATCCAACGCGGCACTTCCGGGTACCATAGCCCCATATAAATGCCAAAAGCAGTCACATCCGCCAGACAAACGATGATCATTTCGAAAGTATAAGTCCAGCCGGTAATAAATCCGGGTAACGGGCCTAAATATTGATGAGCGTAACTGGCGAAAGAGCCGGCATCCGGTCTGTAGACCGCCATTTCTCCTAAAGCACGCATAACCATAAAGACAGCAGCACCGCCCACTAAATAAGCTAACAATACCGCCGGACCGGCCATGTTTATTGCTTCAGCAGAACCATAAAAAAGACCTGTACCAATCGCAGAACCCAACGCCATAAACCGGATATGGCGTGCGTTGAGTCCTCGCTCTAGTTGTAATGAAGCTTGCATGATTTACCCTCTTATCTTTTATTATTGGGTTTTATGAGAAAGATAAATGTGACAATCAGGCCGGTCGGGCACCGGCCATTGGCTTATTTAACGGTTATTTTTACTCTGTAATATCTGTCCAGAAGGCAGTAATGAGGAGAGATGTTGCTCAGCTAATAATTTCACAGCAGCATTAATATCAGGTGCAAAAAAACGATCCTGATCATAATAATCTACTTTCGCTCTCAAGATAACACGCGCTTCTTCCAAAATCGGGCTGCTTTTCAGGCCATTACGGAAATCGATCCCCTGGCAGGCAGATAACCATTCAATTGCCAGAATACCTCGGGTATTTTCTGCCATCTCCCATAAACGACGTCCCGCAGCCGGCGCCATTGATACATGATCTTCTTGATTAGCCGAAGTTGGTAAACTGTCAACACTCGCCGGGTGTGCTAATGCTTTATTTTCACTGGCAAGCGCCGCTGCCGTCACTTGTGCAATCATAAAACCTGAATTCACACCACCATTCTCAACCAGAAAAGGCGGAAGCTGTGACATATGTGAATCCATCAACAACGCAATACGTCGTTCTGACAATGCACCTATCTCTGCCAATACCAGAGCCAAATTATCAGACGCCATTGCAACAGGTTCAGCATGGAAGTTACCACCGGAAATCACTTCTCCCTGCTCAGCAAACACCAGTGGGTTATCAGATACGGCATTAGCTTCAGTCAGAATAACATCAGCAGCATAGCGCAACTGAGTCAGGCAAGCGCCCATGACTTGTGGCTGACAACGTAATGAATAAGGGTCCTGTACCTTGGGGCAATTGATGTGAGAATCTGATAGTTCGCTGCTCTCCTCTAATACATGACGATACAATGCGGCAACATCGATCTGCCCCTGTTGCCCCCGTACCGCATGTACACGGGCATCAAATGGTTTGCGGGAACCCAATGCCGCCTCTACGGATAAAGAACCACAAACTATCGCTGCCGCCAACAGATCTTCTGCCTCAAATAACCCACGTAACGCAAAGGCCGTGGATACTTGGGTTCCATTGAGTAACGCCAAACCTTCTTTAGCCGCTAATGTAATGGGTTGTAAATTGGCCTTTGCCAGCGCTTCTTTGGCTGGCAGCCATTCGCCCTGATAATGCGCTTGCCCTTCCCCAAGTAATAACAAGCTCATATGTGCCAACGGCGCTAAATCACCCGAAGCCCCTACCGATCCTTTACAGGGAATATGAGGATAAATTTCCGCATTGACTAACGCGATTAATGCTTGAATAACGGCGAGACGAATACCTGAGTAACCACGGGAGAGGCTGTTAATTTTCAATACCATGATCAACCGGGTCATATTATCGTCCAACGCTTCACCGACCCCGGCAGCATGAGAAACGACAAGCGAACGCTGTAGTTTTTCTAAATTATCTTCTTCAATTCGTGTACTGGCTAATAGCCCGAACCCGGTATTAATCCCATAGGCAATGCGATTTTCAGCAAGAATCGCATTAACACACTCCACGCTGTGTTCAATAGCAGGAAAAATTTGGCTATCCAGCGTGATTTTTATCGGTTGTAGATAAACCTGACGTAGTTCATCAAGGGTCAATTTGCCTGGATAAATAGTTAGCTGCTTCATAATGTTCCTTATTTTGTATTAAGCATCGGCAAGTCTAGTCCTTGCTCTTTGGCACAATGGATAGCGATTTCATAACCTGCATCGGCATGACGCATAACCCCAGTGGCCGGATCGTTATGTAGCACCCGTGCTATACGTTCTGCGGCTTCATCAGTTCCATCACAAACAATCACCATACCGGCATGTTGTGAGAAACCCATGCCGACACCACCGCCATGATGCAGAGAAACCCAGGTAGCACCGCTGGCAGTATTCAGTAAGGCATTTAGCAACGGCCAATCCGAAACGGCATCAGAGCCATCACACATGGATTCAGTCTCGCGATTCGGGCTGGCTACAGAGCCGGAATCCAGATGGTCACGACCAATAACAATCGGTGCAGAAAGTTCGCCACTGCGTACCATTTCGTTAAAAGCTAACCCTAGCTTGGCTCGCTGCCCTAAACCAACCCAACAGATACGGGCAGGTAGACCCTGAAAGCTGATGCGTTCCCTCGCCATATCTAGCCAATGATGCAAATGTTGATCATCGGGGAGTAATTCTTTAACTTTAGCGTCAGTTTTATAGATATCCTGTGGATCACCAGAAAGCGCTACCCAGCGGAAGGGTCCGATACCACGGCAAAATAACGGGCGAATATAAGTAGGAACAAAACCAGGAAAATCGAAAGCATTTTCTACGCCGACTTCATATGCCATTTGGCGAATGTTGTTGCCGTAATCAAAAACAGGAATGCCCTGTTGCTGGAAAATCAACATCGCCTTAACATGTTCCACCATTGAAGATCTTGCTGCTTTGATGACCTCTTCCGGTGCTGAAATAGCACGTTGGCGGTATTCTTCCCAACTCCAGTTTTTCGGTAGATAGCCATTGAGAGGATCGTGTGCACTTGTCTGGTCAGTGACCAAATCCGGGCGTACGCCCCGACGGACTAATTCAGGCAAAATTTCAGCGGCATTACCGCACAGTGCGATAGAGATGGCTTTACCTTCCTGAGTGTATTTTTCGATCCGGGCCAGGGCGTCATCCAGATCTTTCGCTTGTTCATCGACATAACCAGTACGCAGGCGGAAATCAATCCTGCTTTGCTGACACTCAATATTTAGCGAACACGCTCCAGCCAGTGTTGCAGCCAGCGGTTGTGCTCCCCCCATCCCTCCCAAACCAGCAGTTAACACCCAACGGCCCTGTAAATTACCGTTATAATGCTGGCGACCAGCTTCCACAAACGTTTCATAGGTGCCTTGAACAATTCCCTGGCTACCAATGTAAATCCAGCTACCCGCCGTCATTTGGCCGTACATAGCCAGCCCTTTAGCATCCAGCTCGTTGAAGTGTTCCCAAGTCGCCCAGTGCGGCACCAAATTCGAATTTGCAATAAGTACCCGTGGGGCATTGCTATGGGTTTTAAATACCCCAACCGGCTTGCCCGATTGGATTAACAACGTTTCATCGTCTTCCAACTCTTTCAGTGTTTCAATAATCTTGTCATAGCACTCCCAATTTCTAGCAGCCCGACCAATACCACCATACACCACCAGTTCATAAGAGTTTTCAGCAACTTCTGGATCAAGATTATTCATTAACATGCGCAGAGGAGCTTCGGTTAGCCAACTTTTGGCTGTTAATTGTGTTCCTCTGGGTGCCCGGATACCAACATTACGGAATTTACTATTTTGGGCGGTCACGGTCTGGCTCCTTTTGGTCTTTAGATATTTGCTAATGTATAGTTGTACATACATGTATATTCAATAGACCAAACCATTAGCTAAAATGACAAATTGATGAGTTTATTATTTTTATTTTCTTATGAATCAATTTGTTAATATTATTTCTCTCCAATTATCAAGGAATCATATTTTTCTTATTTTTGTGTTTACAATCACAAATTATTTACATAAATTTTACAAAAATATAATTTAACTAAGAAAGGGTTTTTCCTAGCTAGAGAAAGTTCTTTTGCCAACTTTCTTTTGCCAACGATGTAATAAACTGACAACGCCACAACATGTGGTGGCGTATTGGATGAGATATATGAAAAAGCTATTTTGACTTAGCAAAAATCACTCTTTGGATGGGACACCTATAACCGCCAACAGATCCTTTTTTATCGAAATGAACATTCAATCCCTAGCCAAACCACCAAACGCACAATCAATAACCTTATCGACAAATTCAGGTGTAACGAGAGAAAAAGAAACCATATATTTGTAGTAAATAGCACCGAAAATACAGTCTAACAATAAGTCACGATCAGTATGAGAAGAAATTTCTCCCCGCTCGATAGCATGTAAAATAATCTGCTTTCCTAACTGTCGTCGTGGTTCAAGCCAACGCTGAATAAAAACCTCTCTCACCTCAGTATCGTACTGCGCTGATCCCAACAGATACCTAAACAGTAACCCGTGCTTACTTTGCAACACTTCAATAAGCTTTTTAATGGTAATCCGCATGGATTCTATCACCGGCATCTGTTTGTCATAAATAATTAGAGGTTCAATATCATCAAAGAAAGCATCCATTAAAACTGCTGATACATTCGGCCATCTACGATAAATAGTCGATTTCGCAACGCCTGAATACAAGGCAATATGGTTAATAGTAATATCTGCAATCCGTCCACTTTCAACGAGAACAAGTGCAGCATTCAACACAGCTTTTGTTGTGTCATTATCGCGTGGACGCCCACGTCTTAATGGGGATAGCCGCTCATTCTCACTCATAAATCGCTCCATTCATTGACAAATTAAAATACCCCAAAATTGGTATTGACAAATAGTACCAGAAAAGCAAGTTTAGACGTTCTATTTTCGATACCAGTAGTTTCGTATTTGATAAGGGTAATCGGAATAGAATGCTATTTCTAGCAAAAAACGGGATGTACTCCGTAAAACCGAACAAATAATTCAATGCTCAACTCATAGAAAATGTTCCCAGGAACATTAATTCTGACTAAAGAATGGAGGAGAGAAATGTCTGTATATGATGTCGCTGTTATTGGCGCTGGCCCAGCAGGTTTAGCTGCGGTACAGAAATTGAAAGGAAAAGGTTTACGAGTTGTACTAATCGATAATGGCAAAGCTATTCATGAACGCGATAAAGATAATCTCGTTGAGATAACCGAAGGACACGGTGGTGCAGGGCTGTTTTCTGACGGAAAATTCTCATTTTTTCCTTCTGCCAGTGCACTTTGGGAGTTACCAAATGAACTAGAATTACGGCAAGCTTATGAATGGACATGCACCACGCTAAACACATATGGTCTGGACACACCACCATTCCCAACAAATCCCAAAGACTTTACAGTAGGCTCCGGGGAATGGGTATTAAAAGATTATCCCTCTAATTATATGTCTCTTGAAGATAGAATTAATCTTGTTGAAGATATGGTGCAAACGGCAGATGCAGATATCATCACACAAACTAAATTCCTGTCTTATAAATACGTCAAAAGAAAAGATGCTCTGATTATGAATTTAAGAGACAAAAATGCCAATACTTATCAAATTGAATGCCGACGAATCATTTTAGCTAGTGGAAGATTTGGTCCATTAGAGATTGCCAGCCTGGTTAAAAAACAATCTTTCAATCGGTTAGAAGTTGGGTTCCGCATTGAACAGCAAGAAGATTTGGCATTTTTTAAAAATATGAAACAACTCGACCCGAAGTTAAAGTTTCGGTCGGATGATGGCGTTATTGAATGGCGTACTTTCTGTGCTTGCCGGGATGGCGAAACAGTATTAACAAAAACCCAAGATTTATGGACCGTTTCCGGTCATTCTGACGGCCCTTCGACAGGACGATCTAATGTTGGGTTTAATACACGTATCCTCGATGAAGATATCGCGGACCGAGCACTCAATAATATTGTTTCCGCCATGAAGCAAGAAGATTCTTACTTTAGAATCAAAGTACAAGATGTATTAGCAGGAAATGCTAACATAATTACACAACTTATATCTATTTATGGAGAAGAGCTATTCGATAAAATGTTGCAAGGATTACGTAATATTATCAAAAAATTTCCCGAAATTGATCACGAGAATACACATATCGTCGGTCCTACACTAGAAGGTGTCGGTTGGTATCCCAGTCTTGACGGTGATTTAAGCCTGGAAACTTCCCCTTATCCTGTATGGGTTGCAGGTGACGCTTGTGGAATTTTCAGAGGTATTGTTGCTGCAATGATTAGTGGCCACTATGCCGCCTCAGCGGTTCTTAAAACCTTGGCAGTAAAAGCCGCCTAATTCGTGAGCTAGCTGAATAAGCGGGGGATTACTAAGATAGGTAATCCCTATATGTTTACCATCACGAACAAACCTACCCTCTCCCTATAACGAAAAAATGACTTAGGTTTATTATGAAAGTATTACATGTTTTTGATATGGACGGCACTCTTCTCAGAGGAACCACAGCAAGTCTGGAAATTGCCCGTACAATGAATTGCCTGACAGAGCTTCATCTGCTGGAAAAACAATTTTCTCAAGGCGATATAGATACCAAGAAATTTGCCGCTGAATTACAACGTCTATGGTCAAACTTGCAGTACGCTGACGTTGCTAAAGTTTTTCATGCCTCACCGTGGATTGGAGGAATAAAAGAGGTTTTTGACGATATCAGAACCAAAGGTGAAATATCTATGGTCATTACCCTATCACCAGACTTCTTTGCCCAACATTTAAAAAAATTTGGGGTTGATATCGTTGTTGCATCAAATTTTCCTGCTTTACCTTTTCGTGAATCGATTGATCCAGAACAGATATTAACGCCCGAAAGTAAATTACAGATAGTGAAAAAATATGTACAGGAACATGGGCTAAATTTGGAAAAATGTGTTGCCTATGGTGATTCTAGCTCTGACATCCCCTTATTTAATGCGCTTACCAATACGGTTGCCATAAATGGAACGGATAAAATACGTGAAATCGCATTAATCCATTATGAAGGTAATGATCTATGGCAACCCTATCAGCTCATACGGAAAAAAATCAGTTATGAGGATATAGCTATGAGTTGAAACGTCCTTTCAATTTATACCGATTACCCGGAAATAACAGCCTGGCACTGGAAACAGTATAATGAGTCGACCAAGTTCGGCGACTAATTAACAAACAGGGAGCCCCTGACTCAATTTGCAACAACTTGCAGGATCGAGGATCGCCAGCAATAGCTTCCACAATGTGTTCACCTTCCGTTAGAGGTGCAATCATTGACAAATAATCGTGTGGCGTAAGTTTCGTAAAATCCTGTTGCAAATAATCAGGCACCGCTTGGGCATTAACATAACGATCTTCTATTTGAACAGGAACATCGTTTTCATAATGGACAATAATCGAATGATAAATCGGCGTACCAACAATAATGTCCAATTCAGCGGCCTGTTTCACATCCGCATCCAGCTCGGATAATTTTAATATTTTACAGCGATGCTGATGAGAACGAGCTGAAATCTCATCAGCAATGCTGTGAATTTCGAACAGAGCGGATTGCCCCTTCGGTTCTGCGACAAACGATCCCACGCCTTGCAGCCGTACTAATAGCCCTTCAGCGGTCAACTCACGCAGTGCACGGTTAGCAGTCATACGGCTACAGTTAAACTGTTTAACCAATTCAGCTTCAGAAGGAACACGATCATTTGATTTCCACTCACCGGTGTAGATTTTTTCAATGATAGATTGTTTCACTTTGGCATACAGAGGCGCAGGTTTGGCAAATGATCCTGATAAGTGCGTCGTCACAATAAATTCCTTATGCTATAAAAATGTTAAGTGATTAATTACACTCACTTTATCAAGCTATCTTTGCCAAAATAGAAAACACAATAGTACTGTTATTTTAGATAATCAATACCACCAATGTGCTAATTGCCAGGCAAGACGTGCTGCTGCTCTTCCACCTATACCTTGTATATCAAATATTGGATTGAGCTCAACCAAATCAGCCGCCTGTAGTTTACCGCTCTGACAAATTGGCTGAATTAATTGCAGAAGGCGCTCCAATGGCAGCCCCAATGCGGCTGGCGCAGAGACTGCTGGCATCTGATAAGCAGGTAATACATCCAAATCGATCGTCATGTAAATCACATCAACTTGCTGGAGTATATCTTGTATCTGCTGTTGTACCTTGTCCAGCATAGTTTCACAACATTGATTATCCCAGATAATCGTAGCGTTCAAGCGATTTGCTTCATCCACCAATGCCTGCGTATTAGACGCCAAACTTGCGCCAATGCAAGTATAGTGAAATAGACGTTGATGTTGCTGACAATATTCAGCAAGTTGACGAAATGGTGTACCAGAAGTGGGCTGCGGCGAACGCCGTAAATCGAGATGAGCATCAAAGTTAATAATACCAACACGTTGATGTGGAAAAGCATCATAAATGCCAACACCATGAGCAAAAGCCGTTTCATGTCCACCACCCAATACCAAGGTACGTACGTTCTGACGTTGACATTGGGTAATGGCATCAGACAAGGCTTGTTGTGCTTCACTCAATTGATTGGGATTAGCACGAACGCTTCCCAAATCTACCAATCTATCATGCCCTTTATGACTAGCCATATTTGCCAACGACTGCCGCAAATAATCAGGGCCTTGATTGGCACCAAGCCTCCCCTGATTGCGCTTTACACCTTCATCACATTCAAACCCTAAGAGAGCAATATAGTGAGAAAATTCTTCCGGCGTAAAATACGGAGATACTTTAACTGTTTGAAAAAGCCGTAGTGCATTATCCGCTTCTACCAAATCATTTCGTCCTTGCCAAATAGTCGGCGAAGTAGCATGCCATAAATTCATTTACCGCTCCTTATCTGTTATATATGCTGGAATGAGTCATAACACCACGAAATACTCTGGTATTCAAAGGGTTATGACCCAACTCATAGAAAATATCAACGGGATTTTCTGCATCCCAGACAACAAAATCGGCGTAAGCTCCTACACGCAACTGTCCGTGACGCTGTTCTCTGCCCAATGCACGAGCCGCATGTCGGGTTACACCTAACCATACCTCTTCAGGAGTCAATCCAAATTGGACACATGCCATATTCATGGTCATTCGCAAAGAAGCAAATGGGCTGGTTCCAGGATTAAAATCGGTAGATACAGCTATCGGCACATTAAATTGCCGCAATAAATCAATAGGAGGACGCTGTGTTTCCTGCAAAAAGTAGAACGCACCAGGAAGCAAAACAGCTACCGTACCACTGTGACTGAGCGACTCAACTCCCGCCTGATCTAAATATTCAATATGATCCACAGAAAGACCATGATAGCGAGCGACCAGTTCACTCCCGCCTAAATGAGATAACTGTTCCACATGACCTTTTACTGGAATGTTCCAACGCTGTGCTTCCTGAAAGAGTCGCTCAGTTTGTGCCAGATTAAATCCTACACTCTCACAAAAAACATCTACTGCCTCAAACAGCCCTTTTTGCCAAAGTTGTGGAAGGATATCTTCGCAAATCAGATCCATATAAGCATCGGGATTATGCTTATATTCAGGTGGACAAGTATGAGCAGCAAGCAATGTGGGGCTGATCTCGATCGGGTTATGTCGCGCCAAGTGCTGCGCAACCTGTAGCAACTTTTCTTCATTTTCCAGATTTAATCCATAACCCGATTTAATCTCAATAGTGGTCACACCTTCGGCCATAAATGCAGCAAGGCGTTGTTGCGCAGAACGCTCAAGTTGCTCATGAGAACTGGCCCGAGTCGCAGAAACTGTCGCATTAATCCCCCCTCCCTGAGCGCTGAGTTCAGCATAGGACATACCATTTAAACGCTGTTCCCACTCATAAGCCCGGTTACCACCAAACACTAAATGGGTGTGACAATCGATTAAACCAGGGGTAATTAAGCGTTGCTGGACATCAATTACCTGGCAACGACTCGTCTGTAATGTTGCAGTGGGCAAAATAGCTAAAATTTTGTCATCACGCACCACAAGATCATATTCTTTTAATAATCCGTAAGCTGCATTGACAGCAGCATCCATTGTTGCCAGTCTTGCATTACGCCAGATGGTATCAGTATCACACAGTTCTATTACCATGATCAGCATCCTGTATTGGTCTGTATCTGATAAATCAGTTTTTTAATTGTATATACATTTATTTTCCAACCCACTGTCATTGTCAAATTATTTTATTAACTATCTGGATATACCTTCTTATCAGCATTTTTAAACCACAAACTCGGTAAAATCAGGTTTTATTAAACATAATCAGGTTTAATAGTTAAAAAGATGCAGTACACTTGTCACAAAATGGTTTAATCAACTGAGCAATGATGAAAAATAAATACTCCCTGAATGAGGAAGAGATTCACTTATTTCAACAATCGGTAACAGGCACTAAACGCATCAACCAGGATACCGTTTTACATTCTCCCAGAAGAAAAAAAACCAGCTATATTGCCCCTGAACGAATTCAGCAAGAGCAAATTGATGCCAGCTACTATTTTTCTGATGAATTTCAGCCCAACCTTGATACCGAGGGCCCTACCCGTTACGTAAGGGAAGATACAAACCATTATGAATTGAAGAAATTACGTCGAGGTGACTATTCGCCAGAACTGTTTCTTGATTTACACGGATTAACTCAAATGCAGGCCAAACAGGAAATTGGAGCATTGATCGCTGCTTGCCGTCGTGAACATGTCTATTGTGCCTGTATCATGCACGGCCACGGAAAACACATTCTCAAACAGCAAACACCTCTGTGGTTAGCCCAACACCCCGATATCATAGCCTTTCATCAAGCGCCAAAGGAATGGGGAGGTAACGCCGCACTATTGATGCTTATCGAACTTGATGAGCCTTGAGCCAATACGCCGCTGAATTATTAGGCTTTTGCTACCAATTGAGACGGACTGACCTGCCAGGCAAGAGTCCCTTTGCCAGTCTGGCTGTTTAAATCCACGCATATCATTGCAGAAGTTGCAAACATCGGTGGTGTTTCTGCCGGACATAGCTCAGCAACTAAGTAGCTGACTAATGGTAAGTGAGAGACAACTAAAACAGCGTTATGACCTTGCTCAGCAAGAAACTGGAGATAACTACTCACTGTAGCAGCATCACCTGACGGCGTTAATCCCAACAACACCTCTTCACCATCCGGCAAAGATAAGGATTTACGAACAATCTGTAACGTTTGTTCAGCGCGAATATAAGGACTCACCAATACGAGATCAATCTGATGCTTTTGCTGTGCTAACCAACAAGCCATTTTTTGCGATTCATCACAACCGCGAGGAGTGAGTTGCCGGGCAGCATCGCTAATTGCATCTAAAGCCGCGTCACCATGACGCATAATAAAAATTTGCATAGTCCACCGTATGAATGAGTAAGTGCAGTTATCCCACTTCTGAGTTATACAATAAAAATTGTTTCTACAAAAAACATTTCAGACAGGGTGAACAAGCATTCTACTCAAAACAAAAACAAATAAAATGATTGAACGACAACCCAATAGATGTTGTTTGAACCTATAAAGAGATCTTTTTTATTCAAAAACACTTAATATAATTCCGGAGCCCCACGGCACCGGAATCCATCTTTTCATCAATACAGTACAAGCCACCACTATGGATAAAAACTTTTATTCTGTTCAGCCATTTTCATTAAACATTCACAAGGTACAAATCTGTCTCCATACTGGCTTTCCAGCCTACGCAGAATCTCCACCACTCTGGCACAACCAAGGCTATCAATATAACGGAATGGACCACCAAAGAATGGCGGAAAACCAATGCCAAATACCGCCCCAATATCACCATCACGTGGACTTCTGATAATGCCTTCATCCAAGCAACGAACAGCTTCATTAAGCATTAGCATCACACAACGTTGAGCAATTTCTGACGAGAGCATGTGCGACTCAGGTGTTATATTTAGCAAGGTATAAACTGAGCTATCAACTTTTTTGCCTTTCTTACCAAACTGCCAGAATTTTCTGGACCCTGAGGCATATAAATAGAAACCACGGCCATTTTTCCTACCCTTACGACCATCTTTCAGTACAGCATCGAGAGACTCAGGTGCAGCAAAACGCGGACCTAGTTGTTCTACCAGAATCGGCATGATTTTGGTGCCAACATCAATACCTACTTCATCCAATAAATTAATCGGCCCTACTGGAAAACCAAAATTAACCAGTGCTCCGTCGATATGGTCAATAGGTTCTCCTGCTACCAGGCAATGCGCGGCCTCACTAATATAAGGGACAAGAATCCGGTTTACATAAAACCCGGCTTTATCACCTACCACGATAGCGGTTTTACCCTGTTTCTTCGCCAAAGCAACGACTGTAGCAATCGTTTTCTCACTGGTCCCTTGATGTGGAATAACTTCCACCAGCGGCATCTTATCCACTGGACTAAAATAATGCAGACCAATAACCTGCTCTGGTCGTTGGGCTTTTTCAGCAATCTGATGGATAGGTAGTGAAGATGTATTAGATGCAAATATGGTTTCTGGTTTAGCATTCGTTTCAATTTCTGCCACCATTTGCTGTTTTAGTGGCAAATCCTCAAACACTGCTTCAACAACAATATCGGTTTGTGCGAAACCACGATAATCTACTGTTCCTGAAATTAGCATCATTTGTTGAGCACACTCTGCCGGACGTAGTCGTTTTTGCTTCACCCGCTTGGACAACAAATCCCAAGTATATTTCAATACCTGGCTAATGCCCTTTTCATTAATATCTTTAATCCGCACCGGTAGTTTGCCACGAGTGGCTGTTACATTCGCAATGCCTCCGCCCATCAAACCACCACCTAATATACCAACGCGCTTGATCTCCGCCGGCTTCTCTGATGACCCCGTTTCATTCTTCAACGAAGTTGCAGCAAAAAACAGATTACGTAAAGCAGCAGATTCCCGTGTCATTGCCAGTTCACCAAATGCCACCGCCTCAGCCCGTAAACCCTGGCTCATGCCTTTTTCAAGACCTTCTTTGATAACTTCAATAATTCGTTCAGGTGCAGGATAATGACCACGAGTTTTCGCCAATGTCTTTTTACGAACAATATTAAACAAAAAGTATCTTCCCACGGGGCCAACTAATAGCCGCTGTTGCCACGGCAAAGGCTTACGCACAGGAATACCCTTTTTGACTTTTTCGATAGCAATGTCTAGCAGAATATCCAACGGCACAGCATCATCCACCAATCCGAGCCGTAATGCCTGTTTCGCCCGTAGCTGTTTACCTGTCAGAATGATATCCAACGCTGAACTAACACCAATAAGCCTTGGCAACCGCTGAGTACCACCAGAGCCGGGTAATAACCCAAGTTGAACTTCCGGTAATCCAAGACGAGTTTTATCATCCTGTGAACATACACGCCAATGACATGCAAGCGCCAATTCCAAACCGCCCCCCAAACAAGCGCCATGAATTGCTGCTACGACAGGCAAGGGGTAATTGGCTATCTGAGAAAATAGTTTCTGACCCTTTTCAGCCAAATCTCGCGCATCTTCTTTGGTCTTACATCCGGCAATCATAGAAATATCAGCACCAGCAATAAACGTATCCAGCTTACCGGAAATCAATATTAATCCTTTAAGACCAGAAGATTGCTGAGCTTGCTTGAAAACATTCAGAAATTGATCAACAAATTCTGCTTTCAGCGTATTTACCTTTTCTCCCGGTACATTAATGGTGATAATGCCGATCTTATCTGGCCTGACATCAAAACTGAAAACAGAAGCAGTTTGGTTTGTACCCATAGTGATGGGTGCAGCATCATGCTGAGCCTGAGTCATTATTCCACCTCCAATACCATAGCTGTGCCCAACCCGCCAGCAGCACAAGCTGTTGTCAGCCCAAGGCCACCGCCACGACGACGCAACTCATTCAATACCTGCGTCACCATACGAGCTCCTGTTGCTGCAAATGGGTGCCCATAAGCGATTGAACCCCCTAAGACATTAAATTTGTCCATATCGACTTCACCAATTGCCTGAGCACGCCCTAATTTATTACGAGCAAATTCATCACTGGCAAACATTTTCAGGTTTGCCAGTGTCTGAGCCGCAAAAGCTTCATGCATATCGATTAAAGTTAGATCTTTCAGTGTAATACCTGCACGATCGAGCGCTATTGGCGTGGCGTATGACGGCCCTAATAACATATCTTGCCAGACATCAATGGCCGAGAATGCATAGCTACGCAGATAACCAAGCGGTTTTATTCCCAACGCCTTAGCCACTGATTCACGCATCAATATGACCGCCGCTGCACCATCCGTCAGCGGTGTACTGTTTGCAGCAGTGACCGTGCCGTACTTACGGTCAAATGCCGGACGCAGCTTCGCATAAGAGGTCAGTACAGAATTTTTACGAATATTATTATCTTCAAGCAATGCTTCACGGTATGGAGGGAAGTGAGCTGTCATGACTTCATCAACCAACAATCCCTGTTCCCAAGCTTTTGCTGCCAGAATATGGGAGCGATGTGCTAATGCATCCTGATCTTCTCGACTGATACGGTAAGTCTTCGCCATCTGTTCCGCGGTATCTCCCATACGCAGACCTGTCGAATATTCCGCTACCGCCGGAGATACAGGCAATAAATCACGAAATTTAAGGCGGCTAAGTAACTTAAGGCGTTGCGATAGCGTTTTAGCCTTATTCATCTCCACCAGAGTACGAGCCAAGGATTTAGTCACACCAATCGGCAATACAGACGAAGAATCTGCTCCACCAGCAATCCCGATATTCACCGTGCCAGCCATAATGCTTTCAGCCACATTAGCAATCGCCTGGAAACTAGTGGCACATGCACGGGATACACTGTAAGCATCAGTACTCACACTTAACCCAGTACCAAGAACGATTTCACGGGCAATATTCGGCGCTTCAGGCATTTGCACTACTTGCCCAAACACCAGTTGGTCAATCTTTTCAGGGAGTAAACCACTCCTTGTCACAAGTTCGCTGACGACTGATTTACCCAAATCCACAGCCGGTATGTCGTGATACGATGTTGCCTGTTTAGCAAATGGAATGCGTAGCCCACTGACAATGGCGATACGATCACCTTGATGTGTCACTTTTGTTAAAGGACGACTCATAACGGCTCCTGAAAGATTATCGTTAACTGAATCAAATTACTGAAAAAACTCTTCAACCAACCTGGACAGGTCTGACCTGACAGATCATTGTTAGCGTAATGTTTATAAATAGCAAACCTGAATAAACCAAAAATGAGAGGAAGCGCAACTTTAATTTATTTAATGGCTAAATGGTTTCAATGCTTATTCGAACATGTTCGCAAGCTTTTGTGCGACATTGGCTTATTACATCAGTCATAATTTCATTACTCAAATATTCATAATGAATTTTAATATCTTATCTCTCTTAAACTACCGGAAAACTCGTTCTACCCCTTAAAGTATATTTATCTGTCGAAATTTGATCTTAAAAAATCATTTTTAAACGTTTTTATTAATATCAAAAATCATTTTTTTGTTAACTGAGTCGCGTTTTTGATATCAACTTGGTAATATTTTGAAAACATCCTTGCAACACCAACTGTTATCAGACCTATACTTCACGACTGGTCTGATTTGTCAGCGAGGCAAACCGACCCTACAATCCTGCGCTCCTTGCTAAGATAAGTGGCATAGTTAAATAATAAACAAGAGGGTTTTGGTTATGAACCAGAAAAACCTGTTCACCCGTTCAGCATTAGCGGTTGCAGTGGCAATAATTTCATCAAATGCTGGCGCTGCTGGTTTCCAGTTAAATGAATTTTCTACTTCGGCTTTGGGCCGTGCTTTTTCCGGGGAAGGCGTTGTTGCTGATAACGCAACGGTAGGAAGTCGTAACCCAGCAGCAATGACGCTGTTTGATCGTCCATCATTTTCCATTGGTGCTGTCTATATCAACCCTGATGTTGACATTACCGGTAAATCCCCAATAACGGGCAAAAGTACTAACGCTAAAAATATTGCTCCTACCGCTTGGATACCTAACATACATTTCATTATGCCAATCGATGATCAATGGTTTGTTGGGACCTCGGTCACCACCAACTTCGGCCTGGCAACCAATTTTAGCAATAACTATGAAGCAGGACCCATCGGCGGTAAAACTGACCTGACAACGTTGAACTTCAATCTGAGCGGTGCTTATCGTCTGAACGATCACTTTAGCTTTGGTTTAGGGCTGAACGCTGTTTATGCGGATGCAAAAATTGTCCGTCATGCAGGTATTCTGTCGCAGAAACTGCGAGGCGCCATAAACCCAACAGATGAAGTTGCTAACCTAGAAGGCAAAGATTGGGGTTATGGCTGGAACGCGGGCATCATGTATGAAGTGGATGAAAATAACCGTTACAGCTTGACTTACCGTTCTAAAGTTAAAGTTAAATTTAAAGACGGTGACTATAAAAACGATATACCGGCTATGGTAGGACGAAAAGTAGGCTTACCTGCTACCGGCGGTCAAACCATTGGCGGTAAATTGGATCTCAAGTTGCCAGATATCTGGGAAGTTTCTGGTTATAACCGTGTAGCACCTAAATGGGCTATCCACTATAGCCTGGCGTATGCAGGCTGGAGTGAGTTTGATGAATTGAAAGGGACTAGGAAAAAAGACGGCGCAGTCCTGTTTAGTAAACATGAAGGCTTCAAAGATGCCTATCGTATTGCTTTAGGCACAACTTATTATCACGATGACAACTGGACATTCCGTACCGGTATCGCCTTTGATGACAGCCCGATCCCTGCTGAAAACCGTTCTATCTCTATTCCAGATCAAGATCGTTTCTGGCTGAGCGCTGGTGCAACTTACGCATTTAACAAAGATGCTTCTGTTGATGTAGGTGTTTCTTATATGCACGGTCAGAAAGTCACTGTCAAAGAGAGATTATCTGATAACAAATCTGATCCAACTAATGTACCATACGAATTCGAAGCTAAAGGTACTGCTTGGCTTTACGGTGTGAACTTCAACTACGCATTCTAATAATATGCAGCCCTAAAAAAGGATAGTTCCACTGCTATCCTTTTTTATCTACAAAGTTAACAATCAAATAACAACTATCAATCAATACTATCCAAATCATCCTGTAATGCTTCCGCATTCGGATTTTTCGTGGCTTCCAGCTTACCACCGCTTGCCATAAAATCATGGCTCTGGAAATAAGCCTCACGCATCATCAAATAAGGATCTGATGAGTTCTTCAACAAGCCATCAGAATCCAGTAAACGAGCACGGGTTTCAATACCCTCAAATGCCCACTTGCCGGCTGACATCCAAATAGTCAGATAACTCAGCATTGGATAAGTCATATCCGCCCAATTTCCCCCTTCATCACGTAGGGTGAAACTGCCATAGCCCGGTAATACAACATAAGGACCATATCCCGCCTTATAATAGCCTAGGGTACTCCCAAAGCGTTTTGACTCTTCTTTTGCCAATTTAGGGTTTGCCATCGTTGCAACATCAATCAGCCCCCCCATACCCAAAATGGTATTCAGGAAAAAACGATTAAAATGTTTCATCCCCTGATATGGGTTACCACGCAAGAAACTGTTTACCATACTAGCCGGCTCTTCGAGATTACTCAGAAAATTACCCAAACCATTTCGAGCAGGCATCGGCACATAATCGTGCCACGCTACCGCGACTGGACGTAAAACATAAGGGTCAAGAACATCATAATTAAAGTTGAACATTGTACGGTTAAAACCTTCCAATGGGTCTGAACGCCCCTGTTCAACAGTATCAGATGAATTAGCGCATCCCACTAGTAATGCGGCGGTAAGAGCGATTCCGCCCAAACGATACTTCATACATCTCTCCAAATAATAACCTTCTAGATCCGGCAGATCAGTTTGTTACACGACTCGCCGATGATCATCAATAATGTGAATATTACTGACAATCTAACTTGAATGGTATTCAATTCAAGCGATCACTAAATAGGCAAACAGTTTATAACGCCTTATATTATGAATGAAAAGCCGTTATAATAAAGCTATGTCCCCTTAGTTAAATGGATATAACAAGCCCCTCCTAAGGGCTAATTGCTGGTTCGATTCCAGCAGGGGACGCCACTCTTAACTAAACCTACCTAAATATGCTTAAACAGATCCACCAAAAACCCAATAACAGCAAGCAATCATACTAAATCCACCTAAATCGAACTAAATTAGAATAAACTCTAACGCGGGGGTAATAGTCACACAGTCAAACTGAAACTCACCAATAGAGCGGGTTATTGCTATTGCTGTCGTTGTGGTGTTAAAACCGCTTAGTGAGTCCATACAGTACTTGCAACAAGAAAAACCGCAATCAAAAAACAAAAAACGCCGAAAAGGCTTGGGCTAGATGACAATGAAGTAATAGGCATTGGGAACCTCATCGCTATCCTCTTTACAGACTTCTTCTGGTTACTGGTTTTGCCTTTTACAGTAAAAGAGATGTCCTATTTGTGAGAATTCACATACAGAACCGCCAAAATCAGAAAATGAGATAAGGAAAATAAATCAGGCTAATTATGCCACTACCTGAGTTATTCACACTTTAGATCCCAATAAATTGAAAGTAAGTTACGTATGCATATCAGCGGGAGAATAGTATGAATTGCTGCTGGTCTTCATTGATTAGAATTCATGCCGACACAAGGCCGGCATTATTTTATTAATTGGTCATCGAATAGATAAAAACTTAAAAATTTACTTACTTGGCATTTAGCACTTCGTTTAATTTGCCTTCATCAAGCTGACGACAACGTTTCGCGACCACAATCGTTGCAACACCATTACCAATTAGATTCGTTAAAGCTCTGGCTTCTGACATGAAACGATCTATTCCCAGTATTAATGCCAGCCCTGCTAGTGGTAAATGCCCAACAGCAGAAATTGTCGCAGCTAATACAATAAACCCACTACCTGTTACGCCAGCAGCACCTTTAGAAGATAAAAGTAATACAACCAATAGCGTTATTTGATGCACAATATCCATATGAGTATTTGTTGCTTGAGCAATAAATACCGCAGCCATTGTCAGGTAAATGGAGGTACCATCCAGATTAAAGGAATATCCCGTCGGTATCACCAATCCAACAACAGATTTCTGGCATCCCGCTTTCTCCATTTTATCTAACATACGCGGCAATGCTGATTCAGAAGATGATGTTCCCAATACAATTAATAACTCTTCTTTAATGTAATTAATAAACCGGAATATACTAAATCCTGTCGCTTTTGCGATTGTCCCTAAAACAAATATGACAAAAAGAATACAGGTGATATAAAAGCAAACTATTAATTGTCCTAATTGTACCAACGTACCAATACCATATTTACCGATGGTAAATGCCATTGCACCAAAAGCGCCTAAAGGAGCCAATCGCATTATCATATTGATAATACCGAAAATAACATGCGAAAAACCATCAATAATATTAAAGATTGATTTCCCTTTCTCTCCTAAACGATGAAGCGCAAAACCAAATAACACAGCAAATAATAAGACCTGCAAAATATTACCACTGGCAAACGCCCCAATGACACTGGCCGGAATAACATCAAGTAAAAATGCTATTATCCCTTGTTCAGCAGCCTTCTCCGCATATAGGGATACCGCTTTAACATCTAACGTAGAGGGATCAATATTCATCCCAGCACCAGGCTGCATAACATTGACAACAATTAGCCCAATAATCAAAGCAATTGTGCTAACTATTTCAAAATACACCAGTGCAATAGCACCCGTTTTACCAACAGCTTTCATACTTTCCATACCTGCAATGCCGGTTACAACAGTACAGAAAATAACAGGAGCAATAACCATTTTGATTAATTTAACAAATCCATCACCCAATGGCTTCATTTCTGTACCAAGCTCTGGATAGAAATGCCCCAGAAGTATACCGATAGTTATTGCGAGCAAAACTTGAAAATAAAGACTCTTTAGTAAATTTTTCTTCACTTCTTAATTCCCTAATCCATAGTATAAATCAGATTCTATTTATTCTTATTAGAACGATGTAGTTTTTGTTAAATGTACTTTATACCTTTATTTAATAAAACATAAAGTAAATTTTCATCATTTTTTCACAAAAAATTAAAATTAACACACAATTTTTTAAGATACAGATCACATAAACACACAATCAATAACCTCACTAAGATGATTGAACCAATAATCATCTCACAAGTTATTTAAAACTTTCCATTTAAAAATATTATTTACTCGAAGAATGTTTATTTTTCAATCCATTAAGTATTACCATAAAAAAATTAACAAATTTTTGATACATGAACATTTTGAAAACGATGTAATCATAAAAAATTATTAACTATAATTGTACAGCTTGGTTGCTTTTTTATAATTTAAGCAACAATATACACGGCATGATATCAATACCTGAAAGAAAACAATTCTCATCATGAAATTAGACAACCCGTTAAATTACCATATGCAGATACCGGAAAATCCGCTCTCTTCTACCCCTGTGGTATTAATCCATGGGTTATTCGGTGATCTCAATAATCTTGGGGTTTTGGCTCGTGATTTGCAGCAATACTATCCCGTCATTCAAGTCGATGTACGCAATCATGGTCTATCTCCACGGGCAAACAACATGGATTACCACGATATGGCACAAGATGTTATTTCCCTGCTGGATCATCTGCAAATTCAGTCCACCCTTATTATTGGTCATTCAATGGGCGGTAAGATCGCGATGGCAATGACCGCATTAGCACCAGAGCGGATAGAAAAAATTGTTCTTATTGATATAGCCCCCGTTGCCTATCAGGTTCGCCGTCATGACCAAATTTTTACCGCACTGAACAAAGTGACAGAAGCCGGAGTGAAATCCCGTCAAGACGCTGCTAAGATTATGCGAGAAAATATTCAGGAAGAAGGTGTCATTCAGTTTTTACTAAAATCATTCCATCAGGGGGAATGGAAATTCAATTTACCGGCATTAATTAACCAGTATGAAAAGATCATCGGCTGGCAAGAAATCCCTACATGGCCTCGCCCGGCCCTGTTTATTCGTGGTGGCCTTTCCTCTTATATCCAGGAAGAGTACCGGAATGATATCACCAGACAATTTCCACAAGCCAAAGCTTGGATTATCGCTGGTTGCGATCACTGGGTTCACGCAGAAAAACCAGACGCAGTGTTAAAGGCAATTCATCGTTTTCTTAATACCAATACGGAATTAATGTAGGAAACCGATTAATTAGCGATAAAAATATCAAATTCACTGAACTTCGAAATCGCCGCGGCTATCAAGTGATCATCGCCCTCTCCACCGTTGATGACTGCATGGTAGCCCATCAGTTTTATCACATCATGGCCAGAACAACCGTCGATCCGGTTGTCATTGCCAAATACTCTGGCAAAATCATTGCTTTCACCTAACTCAATCTGGTTATTATTACCGATGGTGACAACATAATCCTGACCGTTACCCGCATCAATCAGACTACCTTCGCCAAAGACAAATGCCTGGTCATCTCCTCCGCGGGCATAAATGTAGCCACCAAATCCAATGGCATCAATGTCATTATCATCAGCGAAATAATTCCCGGTAAAGAAATAATCCCAATTCAATTAAATTTAGATTTTATATATCCAATTTACACAAGAATTAAAACTATTCTCAATCATCATATAGATGATTAATCCATTCAATAAATTAATGTTAAACTAGTAATACAACCAATTAATAAATACAATGGGATTAATAAAAATATAATGAAAAATCACCTTGCTATAATAGTTATCCAATAAAATATTTATACTATTTTCAATTCCAAAAAAAGATTCAAATCAATAAATATAGGACATAATGGGAGGTAAAATATCACCGGCCAATCCGACAATCATTACATCCTATATTTCCACAATACCCTTCATACCAGAAGAATGCCAGACTCACCACTTTTCCACTACGCTTTAAGTTTACACAGGATGGAAAGAATAGCAGCATCGCAGCGCTTCTATGGTGCTACATTATCAGCCTCTCAGCTTACTTATCAATTTTCGGTAATGGCCCCAATTTCACACCTTCTGGATAATATTTCCAGCCATCACGAATACGGATATTTTCATCCCAAGGTAGTTTATATTCACCGTTTGCTAAATCACGCACCCAAGTCAAATAATTAGCTCTCTCTCCTCCAGGTTTACCAACATAACCTCGACAACCAAGATTAAAAATACTGTTCTCTAACGCCCAGTTCTCACGAGCCTTATCCGCCAAACGCGGGAACAGTTCAGCAGTGACAATTTCCCACGGATTACGCTGCCCTTGCTGGATAATGTTACCGTCATAATTACAAATCGTACCTTCACCGAAATAATAAAAAACCTCATCGTAACCTGCCAGATTAACCGATACGGTATACATTAAGTTCTGCCAAGCATTAGTGCGGTTAGTCCAGATCCATTGGTCGTTGACTTGGGTAGAATAACCGGAAATGCGGATAAAAACGTTACAGCCTTTATAGGCAGCTTCACGCGCCAATTCTGGAAACATACCATCGTGACAAATACATACCGCCAGCTTTGAACCTTTAGGCCCCTCACAAACCGGCATACCCAAATTACCCGGCATCCAGGGTTCAATCGGCACCCAAGGCTGCAACTTGCGGTAATGCAATACAATCTCACCGTTGCTGTTAATAATTATCGCAGTGTTATAAGGTGGCTGCGACGGATCTTCATTATGTTCCATTACTGAAAACACACCCCAGATATCGTTGCGAATACAAGCTCGACGAAAACAGTCAACTTCTGGACCGTCCAGCGATAATAACATTTCATCATAAGTCCAGATCTTGGTATTTAATCCCTGAACGGAATATTCAGGAAATACAATAAAATCCAAGTCAGGATAACCGGTTTTAGTTGAATCGATTGTTTTACAGATCTGCTGCACTTGAACCTGAATATCTTCAGGCCCCTTAATAATAGGAACAGGATATTGAATAGCGGCAATTAATAACGCTTCATCCCACGCACTGACACTTCCGGTACTGCCCATAAAGACCTCTGAATGAATAGTAGTTATTAAAATTGAATGACAAGTTTCATCGTTATACAGACAAATAGAACGTTATCTTTACCCGTCGTTAAGCGATTTCACTAATGCATAATAGCGTCTCTTTTGTTCACAAAAATGCGATCTGTAACATTAAATAAGAAAATTAATAACTTTGTAGTAAAGAGTACCGCTATTAATATTAGGGTTAATTTGTCCTGAATAACTTTGCAAAATAGTCGAACACTTTGAAGGAACTCAATCCGGTTTAAGCGATATGAGGAGTTATAAAAAGATCCCAAACGATCTGTTTGGCCTTTACAACATGTTAACCATCAGCAATCAGTCACCATAGACCTTACCCATATTTGATTTTATGCTATATACTCGTGATATATAGCAATAATTAAAGAGGTGTGCCATGATATATTAAAGTAAAGTTTTTATGAGCAACCGAACTCAGAATGTGAGGTTACCCGCAGATATCCGTTTCCCTGATAATGTAAAAGAAGTTACTGTTAGGTCAAGAGGCAAGGAACGAATTATTGCGCCCATACAAAATACATGGGATAGTTTTTTCCTGTCTGATCAATCTGTAACTGACGATTTTTTACCTGAACGTCCTGATCAAGTAACAAGTGAAAGAGAATCTTTCGATGATTAAGTATCTGCTCGATACTAATATCGTGATTTTCGCGATAAAAAAGCGCCCTCAATCCATTCTGCCTAAATTCAATAAGAATACAGACCACATGGCTATTTCTACGATCACGTTGGCAAGACTGATTTTTGGGGTTGAAAAAAGTGGAAATCCTGAGAGAAATTTGGCAGTTATAGAAGATTTTATTTCTCGATTAACTATTCTTCCTTATGACGAACAAGCCGCATTTCACTATGGAAATATTCGTACATCACTAGAAAAAATCGGAAAACAGATCGGAGATAACAATCTGCATATTGCAGGGCATGCAAGAAGCAAGGGGTTGATAGTTGTTACCAATAACACAAAGGAATTCAATAGGGTCGATGGATTAAGAGTGGAAGATTGGACACTAGATTGACAACACTAAGCAAAATCTGCCCCTGTGATTAGCCGGGGCAAGATTTTATGAGAGTTTGTTATTACTTAGTTTTTAACGATTAACTTTCGCAATAGTAATCAAACAACATTTTAAACTTATATTATTTGTGACATTCCTATTTTGACATATAACCAAAATCAACATACTGACAATAAATTAACTCATTAATATGATCATAAAAAAACAATTAAACTTTATAATTAACTCTATTTAATAACAAAACCCTAAATCAAGGACAAATCATCAACCCTGCTTACCAATTCGTTAAGAAAAACCACCAACCTCAATGATAATAACCACAAAAATACTTAATATTATCAATAAATTATATGTCACAACATGATTTAACTAATAAAAAACTTTACATTTTTATACGTATAATGTATGAATATTTAAGATGGAATTGGGCAAATAGTGGGAGGAATCATGATCTTTTAATAAATAAAAGGCAATATCCGCTGCTTTTATTTCCTTCTTATTTATCCCATTCCAAATTGTTGCAATATAGATCTGTAGAACAATATGATTAATTATTGGCATACCATGTTGTTGTGTAATGCTTTAGCTTTTTCAATTGACATTATATGCAATGAATAAGGAAAATCACCATGTTGGCATCAAATTTATTTAATGGTTATATTGGCTCCAACCTATGTTACCACCTTGAGAAAGAAGGTATATTTGAATTATTCGGAAGCAACTCTTCATTCGATAAGTCTATTCTGAAAGAAAAAAATTTTGACAACCAAAAAATAAAAATAATTGAATCCCTTATTTCATTCTCAACAAAATTTGGTTTTTTTGTTGATTCTGATGAAGGGAAAATTAGCCTGACTCCATTAGGCATGGATATGAGGAAAAATGTTGGATTTTTCACTTGGTCTATAGGTGGCTATGGGAATTTCATGCGAAACTTTACAGACCTCAAAGATGAGAAAAATAATTCATTATATAGTCTGATTGATGGAGCTAACGTAGCGTTAGGATCTCGGCAAGCAAATCGTGAATACATGTGGAATACAATAATTAAGGAATTAAAAAGACTAAATATAAGTAAAATAGTAGATTTAGGTTGTGGTGCAGCTGGAGCTTTAATCGACATTTGTAAGATTTTTAACAAAGTAACGGGCTTAGGTATTGATATAAGCCATAAAGCTATTGAAGCGGCTGAAGTTAATATAAGAAATAATTCTATGGATGACAGAATTTGTGTGGTTAATCAGAACGTAATGGAAGCTACCGATGATGCTTCATTAATAGCCACATTCGAAACTGTTGATACAGTAATTTCCTTCATGATGCTGCATGATTTGTTTAACATCAAAGATCCTGTGGACGTTCTTCGAACATTACAAAAGACTTTCCCAAAAGCAAAAAGATTTCTCCTGGCAGATACCTTTATGTCAGATGAAAATACAATCACCAAAGAAACTCCCATATTTATTTATGGTTTTGAATTCGTGCATCACTTTATGAATATAAGGATTTACAAGAAAGAAGAGTACATAGATTTCTTCTCCAAAGCTGGTTTTGAAATTGAAAAAATTCAATATTTGAATGTTCCTAACACTTACCTTTTCACTCTGAAGTGAGGCTTATATGGATTTTTATAATTGCGCGCAAAATCTACCGGTAATGAAACCTGTCGTAGGTCATGAGAACAAGGTTCCCTTCTTTATAACTAAAGAAATGTTCGGGGGTGTACCTTTCGAGCTTGCAGGCGGCGATATATCAAAGTTAGTGAATAAACCTGTCGCCGCATTACACAAACATGAAGTTGATGAAATATATTTCCTAATTTCTCCTGAGCCAAACGAAGCTGTCATTGATGTAACAATAAATGGAGAAACAAAGACATACTCCTCTCCTAGTGTTATTCATGTACCAGCTGGAATAGAACATCAATTCATTACAAGAAAGGCTAGTAAGGGATGTTACTGCTTTGGCATATTATATGGTTCCAAGGAGGTTTGAAATGAATAAAAATATGGATTTCAACACCAGTGATACCCATATATCTCATCGACTACATTTGAACGAAAGTGATAGCAATAACTTACTTAATCTTAATCATGTTTTTTTAAATGAATTTAAAAAGATTAGTATCTATCCATATCCAGGCAATATAGATCTAAAAAACAAAATATCCTATCACTGTAGAGTTTCACCTGATATGGTGGTTTTAGGAAATGGTATAGATGAAATAATTCTTCTCTTAAGTTTAACTTTTTTAAAAAACAAAAAGACTATATTGACCAGTGAGGCCACATTTCCCGGTTATGAGACATCAGCAAAAATTGTCGGGGGAAATGTTATATACGTTCCTTTAAATGATATGAGATGTAGTATTGCTAATTATCAGAAAAATATTGCTAGCGATGTTATTCTTGCTTATTTATGCAACCCTCACAATCCGACTGGAAGTATAGTAAGCGTAAATGAAGTTATCAATTTCATTGAGATAATGAATGATAAAAGAGTTATCCCCATCATTGATGAGGCTTATATTCAATTTTTTGATGAAAATAAGAACTCTATTCTAAAATATATAGCTAATGGTGGAAGGGCTATTGTGTTGCGGACTTTTTCCAAAGCATATGGCCTTGCTGGATTACGGGTGGGTTTTGCGGTAGGCCCTAAAGATTTAATTCATGCTGTCTCCTTAACTGCTCTCGCCTTGCCATTTAGAATAAACCGTTTCGCTCAAAGGATGGCTTCTGAAGTTCTTGCCAGTGATATTTTATCCATCAATGTAAGAACAGTGAGAAAGTTAATATCCACTATTGAATTATCATTTAGTAAGTCTGAGGTGACATATATACCATCCTCTACTAACTTTGTATGTTTTAAACCCCCTATGGGAAATACTGATTTTCTTATAAAGGCAGAAAAATTTGGAGTTATGGTTCGTGATTGTGGTCTTTTTGGACTCCCAGGTTGGATACGAGCGTCAGTAAGCAATAAAAAAGATGTCGATTGCCTTTTATTTTTATTAGATATTACTTCTTGTGAAGAAAACCAATCTGGTGATGTGAATGAATAACAGAATTAACTTCAAATCATATCAGCAAGTTTTAATTACTGCCTTCCCTTTTATTTTGCTTATGCTTTCACAAAGCTTAAATAGCATTATTGATATGTTCATTGTAGGTAGGATCGGCATGAATGCCATCGCCGCTGTTGGTCTTTGCGGATTTATTTTCTCGATAATGACCAGTTGTGTAACTGGTATAACCATAAGCGTTCAAACTGTAGTTGGTAAGAGCATTGGTGCTGGAAAAATAAATCAAGGTATTAATGCGCTTCATAGTGCAATATTTGTTGCTATAGTTTTAGGTATATTAATCATAGGCTTAGGTTTTTTTATCCCAAAATTCATAACACTGTTTATTCATGATGAAGTTTTAGCTTCTAACTGTATAACTTACCTTCAAGCTCTAGTGTTAGGTGCTCCAGCTATAGGGATTGTCAGGGCTTTTCGAGGTTACTATGGCGGGATCGGTGAGAATAAAATGAGTGTATTAATAATCTTCTCTACTTATTTTTTTAATTTCTTAATAGGTTTTACACTCGTTTCCTTAGGGTATGGAATCAGAGGTGCTGGATTGGGAACATGTTGTGCTTTTTATATAGGTGCCTGCTTGTTTTATTTCAGTGGATATTTTATAGATTCTAAATATCGTTTTTTTAAAGTTACTAAAATTTTTGAACAGATCGGTGAGATATCAAAACTTTCTTTCTATGCAGGTATACAGCAACTCTTCTTTTCGGGTGGGTTTGCAGTCATGTTCATTATTGCTAGCCAAATGAATTCTTCCGCTTTGGCAGTGATAACAGTTCTCAATAATCTTATTCTGCTAAGCATCACACCGTTAATCGGAATGGGAATGGCTTCTGCGGTTTATGTGAGTCGATCTCTTGGAGCAAATAAATATAAGGATGCTAAATCGTGGGGTAATATTGCGGTAAAGTTAGGCTTTGGAATATTCACTATTCAACTCTTCATTTTGATAAATCCACATTACATTATGGGTTTATTCATAAAAGATAATTTTATAGTAAATAATTATATAGGATTGTTTAAAATAACGGTATTGTTTGTTTTTTCTGAGGTTTTTGCTCAAATATTAAAATTCTCTATGTTTGGAGCAGGTTTCAACCGGCAGTTGACAATGGTTACTGTGCCATTGCAGTGGTTTTTTTTCATACCGTTAGCTATTTATCTTTGTCTTTTCAAAAATCATGGCATTGAAATACTATGGTTTTCGTTTCTCGTGTATCGTTTAATTGAATCAATATTCATGCTGATTATTTGGTTAAAAGAAAGTTGGGTTCCTGCTAAGTTTCCTAAATCCGCTGACTGCTAAGGTGTGTATAAGATGAATTTGCTTATTATTGATTTTGAATCCTCTAATTCTAACCCTGTAAGTGAATGGTATAAAGATCACAATTGCTATTTAATTACCTCTATCGAATCATTAAGGCTAATGAGCAATGAAGTGATTTCATCGTTTAAGAAAGTTGTTGGTATTGAAAGTTTACATCCAGATAATGATGACCTTATTTTTTATCATGCAGAAAAGTTGAGAAAAGAAACGGTCTTTGATTACGTTATAGGGGTCAGAGAGTTTGACTTATTACCCGCTGCTTACATAAGAGATAAATGGGGTCTGTCAGGTGCAAGTGTCGAGGCAATAGAAGCATATAGAGACAAAGGTGTGATGAAAAAGATTTTGGAAAGAAATAATGTTTCCATCCCTAAGTTTTCATTGATAAAAAATGCTCTAGATGTTATCAAATTCATTGAGGAGAATGATTATCCCGTCATACTCAAACCACGAACTTCTAAACGTGCACGAGGCATTTCAATACTGAAAAATGACAATGATCTCCATAATTCTTTATATATTGGATTAAAGAAAAATTCCGAAGAGCTAATTAATATGATGGTCGAGGAATTTGTTGATAGCCCAATGTATCATGTTGATGGAGTTGTCTTAAATAATCAGATAAGATTTATTTGGCCTTCATTATATGTGTCAAATTGCATGGACTTTCAGGATGGAAACTATATTTCAAGTTGTTTGTTATTACCTGAGGATAAACTGTTTGATAGAATAATAAAATATGTAAGAAAATGTATTGGGGCACTTCCTTCACCTGTGAATTTTGCTTTTCATGCAGAAGTTTTCCTATGTTCTGACGGAAGTTTTAAATTATGCGAAATCGCTGCTCGTGCAGGCGGTGG
Source organism: Photorhabdus sp. S10-54 (assembly GCF_963878145.1). Lineage (NCBI taxonomy): Bacteria > Pseudomonadati > Pseudomonadota > Gammaproteobacteria > Enterobacterales > Morganellaceae > Photorhabdus > Photorhabdus sp. S10-54. The sequence goes on from NZ_CAWNXG010000004.1 coordinate 68,640, forward strand.
GCCAGTAATGACTGCGATAGAAAATATATTTGGCATCAACCCACAAGAGATTGCATTTAATGCTTACATTGGTAATGTGTCAAATGAACAGCTTGACTCTATCAATATTAGGCCAAGCTCAATTTACGGATGGATAATTATACCAAATAAATTAACCAACTCTTATATTTATAATATTCCTGAATCTTGCCCTTACCCTCAAGTTACAAGCTATAAAACTTTTGCTAAGGATGGAGATTATTTTTCTGACGAGCGCCAAGTTATAGCTGAAATCACTATAACTTCATCAACTTCGAATGAAGTTAAAAACCTTATCGCCGAGATTATGGAATGGTTCTATAGCCAAATTAATTTTAAAGCAGTTAATTAAGTTGACCTGAGGTTTGTTTAAGAAGGGAACTAAGAGCCTATCCCAATAGGCGTAATTGTAAAGTGCGGTCAAAAGCTAATGCTTTTGTCTGAGCACTGCCCAAGTTCGCTCTTTATAGCAAAGAAGGGCAAATAAAATAGTCCTATTAGAATAGGCAGTAAGTGCCTGAGGCTTAATCAAAGTTTCTGCTCAAGAAAACAAAATCGTAGAAATCCTCAGGCATGTATAATCTAGAAGAACTTTACTGCAACATCGATGACTTTTGCCAACAATTTACCGAAAAAGCCGAGCTTGAATTTACATGATTCTGAAATTGCCGCCCTTAAGCAAATCTGCCGTTAATTAAGCAAATTTCCCCTTACCAATCGTGACATCGGTCCACGCCGTTGCGATAGCCGTTTTCGCCTGACTGTCCAGACTCTCAATAAAACCATTATCACCCACTGCCGGAGCAAAACTGCTCATTGCCTGGATCAAGGAATCCACAGTATTATCTGACAGTGCCGTAAATTCGCGATCCCCTGACGCGTTCTTATCACTCATCCGAGTCACCAATTTAGCGCGATTGCCATTAAAGTAATCATTAAAGATGACAGAACCCACCGATTCAAATCTCCCTTGAGCCGTGTTGTCCTGAGTATGGCGATTCACTGACAGCACCAGATCATACCCGCTACGCTGGAACCACAAATTTTGCCAGTCAACACCGTTAAACAAGATCATATCTTCTGCGTTAATATCGCTCACTCGGTTATCAATCACTTCTTCGCTGACCACAAAGCTATCCACACCTGCACCGCCCCGGAAATGGTTCTGATACCCGCCTAACACCAGCAGATCCTGACCTTCACCGCCATCAAACTGGCTGAACTTCGAAATCGCTGCGGCTATCAGATGATCATCACCTTCTCCACCGTTGATTACCGCATGGTAGCCCATCAGCTTAATCGCATCATTGCCGGAATAACCATCAATCCGGTTGTCATTACCAAATACTCTGGCAAAGTCGTCGCCTCCTCCCAGTTCGGCCTGATTATTATTGCCGATGATCACCGTATAATCCTGACCTTCCCCAGTATCCACCCGATTATAGTTGCCGGAGGTGACAACGTAATCCTGCCCGTTACCCGCATCAATAAAACCGCCTTCACCAAAGACAAATGTCTGGTCATTGCCTTCCCCCATAAAGACATGGTTAATACGCCCGGCCACCACTGCGGTATCATCCCCCTTACCGCCAAACATCCAGTTTTCACGCCCCATCAGGACGCCTAAGTCATTACCTTCACCACCTGAAAAAATATTGGAGGTACCTAGCGAGTAATAGACATCACTACCACGACCACCCCAGAAGTTGTTGTTATCTCCCAGATAAGCGCCAAGATCTTTATCGTCACCGCCCCAGTTGAAGTTATAGTTCCCCAACGATACGTGGATATCGCCATCCCCTTGCAGATGACCGCTGCTACGCAGGAAATCAAACGTTTTTTCTTCCATATTAAGCAGATCTGTCGTCAGGTTTTCTTTCAGGTTAGCCACTAACGATTTCATCTCTCGTTGCTTCTTTTCGCTAAACATCGTTGCAAACAGATTAGGTAAGTTCAGCGCATTAAAACCAAATGCAGGCTTTGATTTATTATTGGTCTGAGCATTTTCTCCATTGATACTCACCGAAGATCCTGATTCCTGACTCTCATCAGGCGCTTTCTCTTTCAGGCCATGACTCTCCACAAATGACCTGACACCTTCCTCGCCCATATCAATGCCCGCCTCCAGGCTATCAAGTAACTTTTCTGGATTGGTGAAAACTTGTAGTTGACTACCACTAAATTCCCCAATCACTTCCAGCATCTCTTGCAGAATTGCCTCACCATCAATCGCTTTGCCTGTACAGGAAATAATTTTCCCCTCTGCGGTGTAGTTCACGCCAAAAATATCCGCTAAGGTGGTATCTGCATTTACACTCGCTAATCGGCCAATCAGTTTATTCTTAAGCTGACGCGGTAAGTCCTGTGGATTATAGGTAAAGGTGGTCTTCGCCATGCCGGTTGCCGAATATTGCTGCGTCATCAAGCCAAACAGCGAACCCAAGTTAGTATCCAGAATCGACTGGATATGGTCTCCGAACATCAGGTTCCAGTTACCGGTTGTCACCTGGATATCGGCGCCACGCCCACCTACAGCAAAGTTGAAAGCCAGTTTTTGATTGGCCTGACGGAATTGTTCTATACGACTTATTTTGCCCATACCAGTGCCCTTGCCATGTTCGCCTAGCCACTGATTAAACTTCTTGTTCAATGTCAATTCAGCATCATACTTCAAACCACGGCTGCTACGCTCATGTTGAGAATCCAGATCAGTCAATGTGTTGTAGTCCACGCTGCTGGTTTGGTCCAAACCGGACATATCCTCTACAAACTTCTTCGCACCGGCGATGGTCCACTGCTGGTCTTGTGCCGCTAACCAATCCTGATCCTCACTGGAACCCGCGACACCTTGCAGTACATCGGTAATACGCGCCACACCATCAAACGGATTAACCAACGGCGGCGTTGGGATGGATTTATCCATCATCACAATCAGGTCATTACTGCGGCCTTGGTTGAAGCTGACATTACGATTACCGATAAACATTTGCGCCCCTTCAAGCGCTTGATAACCTGCAATATCGAAGCTCTGTTTACTGTCGCCATTACCGATGTGCACCATCACATTGTTATCACCGAAGGCCAGTGATTTAAAACCACCGGTACCCACTTTGATACCAACGTTCGAGGTTCCCCAATTGAGTGCGGTAAACTCCCCATCTCCCACATTCACCTGGATATTACCGGAGTAACTGAGCTGATTATTCGCTTTCTCATTGGAATCAATTTGAATCGTATTTTTACGTTTGTTTGGTTTAACAAATTGTTCAACGTTACCCGCGATCGCTCCTTTAATAACAGTATCAGCTTCGGTATGTCCTACCCTAGAGAAGTTAATATCACTTTCGGCAATACCACGGCGAACTAGCTCGGTATGCGTGATCAACTCATTTTGGTTATTCCAACTCAATACGATTTTATTATCAGGCAAATTGTTAACCCATTGGTTATGTTGATCACGGGTAAATTTGCGTCCACTGGCATCAACAGCCACTTCACTACTGCGAGCGGAAACATCGCTGCGAATGCCTTGTTTATCCAACACTGTGATAAAGAGACGAGCAAAGCCATCCCGTTTGTCATCACTTATCAAAGAACAGCCCACAATACTGATGTGATCAGGTTTGTGAGTTATGCTGTTACCCTGATTAACGTTCTGATAAAACCGCGTTAATCTGGTCGCCAGTTCATCAGCAGCGTAACCACTCAGACGAATGTTATTCTGCTCCAACGTATCACGACCATGACCGACAATCTGCCAACGTAACTTACCGGATAATCTGGCAAGATCACCATAAACCACACGATATTTGCCCTTAGAATTAAGTTGAACCACTACGCTAGAATCTGAGTGTTTACCCGCCAGATTAGCCGCGGCTTTGGCAACGACCGGATCATCCTCCATTTGGATAATAATCTGACCATCAAAGCGAGTTTCACGACCATCAGCTTGTGGCGTCACCTTCTCTATTTGCCAGTCACCGAGTAGCCTGCTCGTTTTCTTATCTTGATGAGTATCGTCGATGATAGTAGGTTCTGACTTCTTATTCTTACTCGATAACTCATCTAACTCCTCCACTGTAGGGCGGCTTTGTGGTTTCACCCTGGCATGTTTCTGATAGAATTCCCCAGTTTCTTGGAAAGCGTTATCCAGCGCCCGACTTACCCATACTTTGCCTTCTTCACCGGCAATATCCAACAGATCCCGATAATTGGCAGTGTAGCTATTTAGTAACTGCTTACGTTGTTCATCACCGGTTACCTGTAGTGCCCGATAAACCGCCAGACTTTCGTTGACAGAATGACCACCATCAAATACCAGAAACGCCAGCGTGTTGAGATAGCTCTGTCTGGCCGAGAAAGTAGGCTGTTCACTAGCAATATAGTTATTGAGGTGAACCATGATATTGGTCGAGCCAGAAGCCCCCGTTACCACAGAATGACCTTGCGCTAACGCATTATACTCAAATCTCGTTTCCCATCCGGGGACCAAAATTCGACCCGTAGCAACCTTTCTGCCATACAAAAAGTCATCATGCTTGTTATTAGCAGGCTGGTAGGGTAACGCAGTACCATAATCGTTAGTCTGCTTTTCGGTTATTTCAACTTCATACGTGACATCAGCCCCGCTAGTCAGTTGACTACTGGTCGAACGGGCTTTGGTGATAACATCTTCATAGAAACGATCCCCTTTAACCTTCCACTCTGCACGATCCATCCCCATTCCTGGGGTAATTGCCATTTTTACTGCCAGAAATGGCACCTTAATCACAGCAAAACCATCATCAACCTGAGTCATCATGACGTTGAAATTGGCAAAAGTCGGTTCATCCAGAAACGTCGTCAATTCAGGCACCCGACTAAACCAGGGACGAAAGTCCTTGTTAATGGCCCTAGCGAACCCCGTCATCTTTTTAGCAATAATCTTCTCACGCTCGGCTACATCAGGATAAAAACCTGCTATCCACTGTTCAAATTTCTCTACCAGAAATTGTCCTGTCTGCCTGGAAGTGGTCATGGCATCCTGTGGCGCTGTTTTCACCAATTCATGGGCCAATTCAGAATCAAAATGGCGGCCAAACAGGTTGTCAATATATTGCCCCGTCGTCTTTTCTTTGCCGGCATCAGCCAGTAACTGCTGAGCTAACGTGTGTAATTCAGGATGTGTCTGCAACTGGGTAGCCGCATCCTCAAATAGCTTAATGGTTTCCTGTCGGGTTACTTGTCCGCTAAACCAAAGGTTTTTGGCCCGTTCAATTAGTGGCATACCTTCAGGAATAGCTTCTTGTTGCAATCGGCTAATGAAAACGATCAGGCTTTCACCTTCAGTTTTAGGCGCTTCCCGTTCCGCCGCAGAGTTAATCTGAGTCAATGGCTTGATTTGTAAATCAGTAAGACGATTAATCTCGCTTTGTGCGATATCACCTTTCAGACCTACCACACGCCCGAATCCATCAAAGGATACATATTGATCAAACTGTGCAACATGGTCAGGCGCTAAGCTAACCCCTAAAATCCCGGCTGATTCAGCTCTTTTTGCCTGAAGGTAAGCAACCAATTCCCCCATCTCAAAACGCAGGCTTTTGACTAATCGACCACGCTTGGTAAATTCATTGGGATCATGCTGTTGCCAATGAGCAAGCGCTTGCTCAAGCTGCAACACATGCTGCTCATTAGGTTGTTCGACCGTATTGTTGAAAGCCTCACGTACTGCCACCAGCGCCTTACTGGGCCGATCGGTATTTATCTGACCAAGATATCTTTTTGTCGAATCAATAAACCGTTTGTCACCTTGATTCAGCAAGAAAGGCTCAAACTCTCTCAGGATGGAAGAATGAGATTTAAGGCTATCTCCACCAGCCGTTTGCCCCAATCCTTGCAAATTGATACCCGAAATTACAGGTGCTTTTTTGGTTAACTTTCCAGGTTGATTCGAAATAGGTTCCACAACCCTATCGGATGACGTTCCGGTAAGCAGGGAAATGATCGAAGCACCAACATTTTCTGCGCGAATACTCCTGTTGATCTGTAGCCGATTAATCGCCTGTTGCGCACTACTCAATGCCGCCAAATCTGTGGCTGTTAGCGTTAGATCTTCACTGTTCCAGCCATTAGCTTCCGTTTTGGATTCAGGATTGATATGACTTTTCGGTTTCGCTACGTCGATTGGTGTATACGCTTTTCCAGACAAGCCACTGCCGGTCGCCCCGCTACGATCGGGTTTTGCATCACCAGCCTGTTTCGCACCTTTCGCATCAGCCTGTACCTGAGCGACTTTATTTTTCGCCACCGAACTATCATGTTCACCGCGTTGTTTCGCTTCTTCATACACGGCATAGGCATCACTTTCCGCTTTTGCTGCCCGCAGGCGTTGTAAATCTGCTTCTTTCTGTCTTGATTTCGCTTTTGTACGCGCATCCTCAATATTGTCGTCTGCGTTCTTTATATTCTGATAACCTTGCTCTAAACCTGCCTCTGATTTGCCAATTGCATTTTTTACTTGTTGTTGGTTATCAATAAGGCGCGGCTGTAAACCCGCTAATTTTTTCTGTGAAATAAATTTGGTGTCATCTAATTTCTCCTGAGTACGGTCCAAATATCCCGCAGCAAACCGGTCACGCCACTCATCACCCGATTGACCAGCGTAATTCCCATAGCCATTAAGCGCATCCAGACGTTGAGTCATGGAGAACAGTTCCTTCATTACTGCTCGCTCTTCTCCACTTATTGCATCACGCTGTACTTGTCCATTGGTCTTCAGCGCATTTTGATCCGTTGATTCCAATTGGAATTGTGATTTTGAAATTGTTTTAAGTTGGTCATCCCTTTCTTGTTCCAGAATACGGCGATTCTCCTCCGCTTTCTCTTTATCACTTAACGCATTTTGCGCAGCGCTGCCCTGTTCTGCATGTTTAATAACAGCATCAGCTTGCGATGATGATTCACTCTGAGTCGAATCAACCTTGTCTCCAATATGCAAGGCATTCTGGATAGCCTCAGTATCAGGAGTCTCCACCTGAGTTACCGTGCCACTTAATTTATCACGCAGATCCGAATCAACTTCATCAATGGCATTCATCTGGAAACCATCAATGGCAGAAACTTCGGTTAAATTAATCGCCCCTCGGCCTTTATGGGTTCCAGAAGTATTCGCCTCATTACCGTGAATCAGATAGTTAATTGCGTGGCTACCTTCCACATTTAACACAGTTTGTTTAATACTTTTAAACAGTAAGGAGAGGTTATTACTTTGCGTGTTGCTTTCTGCAATAGAAAGCGTGTAGAAATCACCATTACCCACCTTAATCGCCACATTATTACGTGCATAAGAGGCGTTAATCCCCAGGCCATCACCAACATGAATATTGGCATTGCTTTTACCTTTCATGATCGCAACATTAAGACCCTGCCCGACTTTAGTATTAACGTTATATTCACCCCACACTGCGTTAACGGAAACACCATCACCCACGTTGGTATTGACATTAAAATCGCCATGCGTCGCGGTGACACTTAAACCATTCCCCACCGTGGTCGTGATATTGGCTTTGCCTTTTGCCACAGTAACCTGCATACCGTCACCCACTTTGGTGACAATATTTCCTTCACTCCACAAGGTATTAAAGCTGTCACCATTACCGACCTGAGTCACAATGTTGGCATCCGCTTTGGCAAGCACGACATTGCGCCCATCACCGACCTTGGTAATCACATTAGCTTTGCCCCAAGCGCCGGTATAATCATCACCTTGCCCCACATGGGTGATGATATTGGCATCACCCTGAACAACCGTGACTTGCTGATTATTACCCACTTTGGTAATAATGTTTGCTTTACCTTTCGCGAAGTTATAACGGTCACCATCACCAACCTGCGTTAGAATATTAGCATCCCCCCAAACAGCATTAACGCCGATACCACCCCCCACTTTGGTAATGATATTGGCTTTCCCTTTGGCGAACCCCACCGTCACGCCATGACCAACATGGGTCATGATGTTACCCACATCGGAAATAAGTAAACCGACTGTTGTCCCGTCCCCTACCTTCGTTAGAATATTGCCCTTACCGAATAGCACGGCAACAGTAGTTGATGATCCCTTATGAGTGATGACATTCGCCTCCGCCGCCGCAACCACCCCCATAAAATCATCGCCCACTTTGGTAACAATATTCGCCTCTCCTAACGCTAAAACGCCGGTTAAGCCATTGCCGGAATGAGTCATGATATTGGCTTGACCAAACATTGCCGCCAATGTTGTACCATCACCAACCCTGGTCATTACATTCAGCTCGCCGGCAAACAAGCCAATACTGGTGCCATTACCTACATGCGAATAGATATTGGCCTCACCAATCATCAAACCGAGCGCCAAATCATTGCCCGCTTTCGTCAGGATATTGCCCTGCCCGATCATCGCGGCAAAGGTTGAGCCATTACCAATATGGGTCATCACATTGGCCTCACCGATCATTGCTGCCAGCGTCATGCCGTTACCCACTTTGGTGGCGATATTGCCTTTAGCCAACATCAAGGCAACACTCATTTCATCACCAATGTGAGTAAACACATTGCCGGCGGCTATCATCAATGCCAACGCTTTACCATCCCCCACTTTGGTAAAAACATTCCCCAATCCCCCCATCAATCCCCATGCATCACCGTTGCCAACATGAGTAAAGATATTGCCCACACCAATCATGGCCGCAATCGCCGTTCCATTACCCACTTTGGTAAAGACATTGCCTGCGGCTCCCATAACTCCCAGAGTCTGATTGCCACCGACATGAGTCAGCACATTACCTATGCCGAGCATGATACCCGTGGTGTCACCATTTTCGATTTTGGTCAAGATATTAGCGCCACCTAACATCACCCCCGTCGTACTTCCATTGCCAATGTGAGTAAACACATTGGCACCACCGCCCATCAGCGCAATAGCTTTACCTCTGCCCTTTTTCGTCAGAATATTGGCACCACCTAATGCAACCGCCGTGGTGCCTGATATTTTATCATCGCCGAGATGCGTGATAATGTTCGCGCCACCAAGCATACCGGCAACCAAATCACCGGCACCAAGTTTGGTCAGCACATTGGCGCCACCCACCAGTACCGAGGAGACCTTCCCCTTACCTGTTTGGGTCATCACATTAAAACCGCCGGCACCTAACCAATTAGCGTTGCCATTACCTATTTGGTCATGAGTGTTGTAACCCCCAAACATGATAACTCGGCTATCGCCATTACCTTGATGAATCGAAATATTACCCATTGCCAAAAGATGAGCCAGATATCGCCCATCACCGATTCGAACCAATACGTTCGCTGCACCGCCAGCGTAAACATCCATTTCTCCACGCTGGCTTTGATGAACCAATACGTTTGCCAGACCTGCACCACGGAACGTCAGATTACCCTCTTTACCCCTTTTCACGATGACGTTAGCACCACCCGCGCCTTCAAAATTGACATTACCACGTGTGACACTAGAGGTAATGACGTTGCCACCCCCCATGCCCTTGAAATCAATATCACCGGAGCTGTTACCTATGCCCGCAGATGATTTCACCAACTCCTGATAACTATATTCCTCAGTGTGTGCTAAGTGCTCAGAAACACGGCATACTGAATTCACTTTGTATTGCAGATTAGTTAGCGAATATCCGCCCATACCCATTGAGCGATAACCATTTTTGAATGAAAAATCTTCAGCAGCCAGATTACCGGTATGATCACCTGCTTTGTACCACGCACTGGCATAATATTGCAGCGCGCCGGTTTCAGGATTATTCGCCAATTCAACCATCACCACTTTGGTATATGACTCAACATACTTGGCATAAATATAAATGTTCGGTTGACAGTTCGATTTCACCGCTGAAACATCTAATATCAAACCACCAGAATGGATTGCATACCCATGCATCTTGGCATCAATTAACGTGATATCTCCTGCTCGGGCATTGGTTCCACCGGCATAAGTCACCCACTGGTTCTCCTGCAAATCTTCTTCAACAGTATGTTGAATAATAACAGGGTGATGATGTTCGAAGATTAAATTAGAGAGACGGTAACCACCATTGATGCCTATATCAGTAAATCCATTGCTTGAAGAGATATTCTCCGTAGCAAGATTCTTAAGGTGATTTCCCTGTTTATACCAAGAAGTGGCGTAATAATTGAGCTTACCGGTTTCAGGATCATTTCGGAGTTGGACTTTGCTAATCTTAGTGTACATTTCATCGGCAAATGCAAAGAGGTAAGTGTTAGGCTCGATAGTTGATTTAATACCTGTTACTTGTTGGGATTGCCGAATCCAACTTCCTCCCATCGTCGCCGTTATTAATACAATCTCTTCAGCTTTAGCATATTCCAGAGTACCATCACGAGAACCGCTATCTGCGTCGATTCTTGATATTTCATTGTAAGCACCGGCACCATCGAAAGTAATATCACCATGTGCGACATCAGAATAGATCCGGTTATAACCCCCTGCCCCTTCAAATTCGATATTACCGTGCGTCTGTCCATATTGATCTTGACTTTGGCGCAAACGCTCAATACGGTTTGATGCCCCGGCGCCATGCAAAATAATATTGCCTTCTCTACCTTTGCGTATAATGTGGTTATCAGCCCCGGCACCTGTGAAATTAATATTGCCACTTTCAACCAACGAACTGATACTATTCGCTGCTCCCCCACCGTCAAATTTCACATCACCGTGGCTTGTCTCATAGTGATCATACCAGGTACGGTCAATTTTATTACCAGCACCAGCGCCGGCAAAATTTAAATTACCTTGATTCGTTTCATGCCATAATTCGTTATAACCACCAACACCGTTAAAAGTCACATTACCGGATTGTCCTTTGCGATTCAGGCCATTATAAGCCGCTGCTCCTGAGAAATTGAGATCACCGTAGTCACCCTGATGATCCATAAAAACACCCCCTGCCGCACCAGTAAATGAAATATTACCATTACCACTTTTATCAATACCCGAATAACCCGCAGCGCCATGTACGGTCAGATTACCTTCCTTATCCACTACTTTTAAATATCCGGCGCTACCATCGACTACCTTGTTACCAGAATCGGCATAAACTGTTGCTCCAATTGACCCGAGGATAATACGATCATCTCCCCCTTTGGCATAAATAACCCCTCCGACACCAATAGCAACAATATTATTGCCATCATCATCGTCGTAGTATTTTCCAGTAAAGAAATATTCTGTACTGCGGTTTGATGATTTTCCCATAAACAATCCCTTAATTTAAACTGAGGTTAAATAGAAAACCACTGCATCTGACAGATACAGAAGCGGTTTTGAGAATCTAGTTTTCCGCGGACAGAGCAAATCCACCGTTCTTCCCACGGTAAAAAAATATAATGACAGCCATCACTCAGGCATTATTTATAAAATTATGTCTAATTAGATAGATTATTCTAACTCTATTGAGTTATTACTCCATTGATTGTTTTCTTTCTAATCAACGAAATAATGAAAAAAAACGCCTTTGTTATAACTGATATCAGAAGTGATTTGTTCGAAATTTTTAAACATATTTCTTCCTCAACAAGAAATTTACTGACAAAGATTATAAAATATATAGTGAAGCAAAAACCCTAAGCTCAGAGATATAATAGACTTATATATCTACAAATACGGTTAAATGAATAAGCAGAATAAAATAATATAGAGCAAAAACTCAAAATCAATATTAATATATAAGAAAGTCTGTTTACCCCCCATATATTGCCCTATATCCCTACATTGATATTAACAATACAAATAAAATAGTGAAAAATAATATCAACTTACAGGTTAACTTTTTGTTTTTATTAGTATAATTAAAAAATTTTCATAAATAAAATTACTAAGGTTAAATTATTAACATTATTGCATCAGAAATGCAGGAAAATTTAACTTATTAGTCGAATCCGCCGCAATTAAGCGGCATACCCCTTTATTTACTTACCTGTTTTAATTACCTCTTTGTCGATAAAGTTAAAATCATTATATGAAATTCTACCAATTAGGATATCCTCTGATTCTTGATACCTATCAAGAGAAAGTAACTCAAAGATAAAATTCGTCAATAATGCATTCTGAATCACAACTTGGCTTTTTACTCAAGTCCTTTGAATATGAACTAATAAGGTTAGGAAAAAATTTATGTTAGCGTCGTTCATTAAGTATTTACTACTTAATCCCAAGAGAGTCACTATTGTCAACTACCCTTTTAAAAGGGTAATGAGCACAAACAATGTAAAAAGCTAAGAGCATATACCCTATGGATTTCAAGATGCATCGCGGCGGCAAGGGAGCGAATCCCCGGGAGCATAGAGAACGATGTGACCGGGGTGAGTGAGTGCAGCCAACAAAGAGGTAACTTGAAAGATAACGGGTATATACTTAACACAACAGGCGTAATCTATTTAGTCCAATCTTTATGTCACATCAAAAATATGACCAAAAACCATCATTTTTTTCATGCCGCTGTTCAGATTTTCTCTTTATTACAAAGACGAGTAAATCAAATAGTTTAACAGAACAGCTCTTAAGCATTAGGACAAATAATTATTGAACAACTGACAACAATGAGGATGCTGATAATTTCAACTATAATCTGCAATTATTGACCATTAATAATACCTATTTTTCAGCTAAAAATAGCTGATATCAGGCACAGCAGCGAGCACAGCAACAACCTCTACTTGATTTTTCAATAAATCATTTAAATAATCTTCATCTAAAATAGTATATATAGTTATATTCCTCTCTATTTAAAGTTTCATTATTAAATAGTAAAAATTCAATTAATAAACATACGCTTTTTGACGAGAAAAGCATTATATTCTATTATATGGCTGTCCACTTAAGACATAATCGAAAAAGCAACCATTCAGATAATGATTTAAATAGGAATTTAGGAGTTACTATGTCAAACATACGAAATAAATCCACTCTTATTACACCACAATTAACCCTGATGTGGGACAAAAGCAATGAACCTTGGGGTGCCAGAGATCATCAGTCAAGATTTATTTATGCTAACCCTGCTTTCTATCAACTACTCAACCTTCCTGAAGATTTCGATATTATCGGGCTTACCATGGGTGAATTACCCTCGCCTATCGCCGAATATGCAGAAGAAGTCCACCGTCAGGATCAAAAAGCCATCCAAACTATGCAACGCATCACTTCACTGGAAACACATCGGTTTGGAGAAAATAACGTCAAACAAAGTTATATTTGTGATAAATTTCCCCTTTATGATGAGAATAATGATTGCATTGGGATCTTCTTTCATATGTATCAACCTCAAAACTTTTCTGTTTCTTACTATTATGACAGAACATCGCCATCAAACCTGGAATTTACGCCACCAAATAATCTATTGACGCAAACCGAGTGGGAGGTGCTTTTTCTAACCCTGCGATCACAGGATGAAGAGAGCATCGGTGAAGAATTAACGATGAGCACAGAAGATGTTGTTAATCATATTCAGTCAATTTACCAGAAATTTAATTTACCACCACAGATAGAATTAGCAGATTTCTGTAAGAAGAATAACTATCATCTTTATATTCCTGAACGTTTTATTACTATTGGTAGTAAGGAATTGTAAATTTATAAAACATTAATTACACGGCAGGATCTCATTATGAGAAAATTTAATAGGATAAATATTTCATCTCAAGTCATTAATACCATGCAGCAAAGTAATGAACCTTGGGGGATCAAAGATAAAAATTCGTGCTTCATTTATGGTAACTTAGCATTTAAGCATATCCAGAATATTCCAGATTCATTTGATTATGAAGGGCAATATGATGATGAAATTCCTTGGGATGGCGCTGAGTTTACAAAAGAATTTGTTATTCACGATCGAACTGTAATGGAGAAAGACTCAAGAGTATGTTCGCTTGAAACACATATGTATGGGAAAGATAATTTTCTATCATCTTATTTCCAAGAAAAATATCCATTCTATAATGATGATAACGAATGTGTCGGCGTCATTTTTCACGGATGGAAAGCTCAGGATTTCTCATTTACCCGTCTATTTTATGGAAAACTACCATCATCTATTCTGTTCTCTCCACCAACTGATATATTTACGCAACGGGAATGGGATGTTATTTTCCTCATGTTACATAAGTATACCAGTAAGCAAATCGGTAGGATGCTAAATATCTCCTATCGTACGGTTGAAACCCATTTCTCACGAATATATAAACGAATTGGTGTTCATTCAAGCCGTCAATTAGAAGATTATTGTCGCACGAATGACTATGACCTCTACGTGCCAGAGAGATTTGTGAACCGGGAAAGCAGAATATTTCCTTAGGTCCTAAATCACAACGAAATTTTCATGAAGAAGAACTATGTAATATCACCTCAGATTGTCAATACAATGGGTAATGAACTGTAGGGGAGTAAAAGATAGTTCTTCATGCTTTATTTACGGCAATCCAGCAACAAAATAATTCATTCATAATATTAAGAAATTATTTGATTGCAAGAAGCCTTACTACATAACTCATTGTTTTAAATATAATAAATAGGCAACCATTCGTTCTACCATAACATATAACACTAGAAAATTCTTATGAAAAACATCAATTTTATCGCTATATCCCAGAAAGCGCTAGGGAATCTCAAAGTAGAATGTTCATTTAAGCTGAAAATTTTCAAGGAGTCTTTATGAAGAACTATACGATATCACCTCAAATTATCAACACGATGGAAATCAGCAATGAGCCGTGGGGCATAAAAGATAGTTCTTCAAATTTCATTTATGGTAACTCAGCAACAAAGAAATATATTCATAACTTTAAAGCATCATTTAATTATGATGGACTTTATGATCATGAACTCCCTTGGGACGGCGCTGAATTTGCTAAGGAATTTATTATTCAAGATAGTATGGTCATGGCAAAAGAACAGAGAATATGTTCAGTTGAAACACATATATTCGGACAAGATCAAATGTTATCATCTTACTTTTGTGAAAAATTGCCTTTTTATCATGAAGATGGAAATTGTATCGGCGTCATGTATCATTGTTGGGAAGCTAAAAGCTACTCATTAGCCAGCCTACATCAATATTATAAAAAACTACCGGCATCCATTATGCTTCAACCACCAAGCGATATTTTTACGCCGCGTGAATGGGATATCATCTTTTTCTTTTTACAAAAATACACCAGACAACAAATTAGACAGATATTAAATATTGCTTATCGTACCATTGAAACCTATATGGCCCAGATATATAACAAGATAGGGATTCATTCCAGCCAACAACTGGAAGAATATTGTTTAGCGAATAATTTTCATCATTATGTACCAGAAAAATTCTTATTGTCATAGCAATTTTATTATTAAACCATTTTGTTCCTGACAATAGTATTCAATCTGGACGTACCAGAATAAATAACGGTAGCCTTGATCTATTAATAAGGCTACCGCTGAAACAACATTATTATGGCAAAACGAATTAAAATAATTTTTCTTTCTTTTTCTTATTTAAAAATTTATTTACTTCGACATCGAGATAATAGCACCAGAAATTTACAAACAAGGGAGAATGTGAAAGGGTTGAGAGGGATGGTGAGCATGTGCATTTGCGGGTAACCTATCCGACAAATGATAAGTATATCAACAACCAATATTACCGGACTTAAAAACAACATATAATCTAATAAAGCCATTAGCGATATAAATCAAGCCTCCCATTAGTGAATTATTTAAAACACTATCCCTCTCACTTCATCGCTATTCGAAAGCATCCGGTCCTCTACGAAAGGTTTTCGTTATTGCATCCCAAAACGCGATCAATTCATCTTCGGTATATGGCGTTGCAGGTAACTGGTAATTCATTAACATAATAACAACACAGATTTTTTTATCATCCAATACCATATCATTTGCAATAAAATCAAATTGATAACGCGGATTATTATCAAGAGATTGCATACCTACTGCTAATAACTCTTCCCCATGAATCCCATTTATTTCTCTTTCCCTCTTTCTTATTACCTTGCCATAGTTAATAAACCAATCCCTTTCAATCGCACTAATACGTTCAAGTAAAGTGCCTTCCCCTTTAAAGTCATTAATAATTTCAAGACTGAATGTGAAATTATCATCCTGATTTCCTTGATAGACAAACTTTATATTTTCTTTTTCATTATTATAGTCGGCAACAAAGCCATCAGGGATACAGATTCCTACCTCTATCGGAATATCACTATCCTTTCTGCCACTGATTCTGGCAATTAGCCTTTGCATTTTGTCCAGAGTTTGAGAAAACATTTTATATTGGCTTTCATTCAATCCAGATTTTATATAAAGGTTTCTTGAATAACTATATTTATCATCTGATATCTCCATAAATTTCATTTCTATAATAAAAGCAACCTCATTATCATATAAATGGGCTTCTAATATTCTGGAAAATCCGGGTTCACTGACACTATTATTTCTATCAAAAATCACACCATATAATTTTCCCTGGAGATGATAAACTTTCTTTAAAAAGGGCAGATCTTTCGGATCGGCAGTTTTAGTCGTCCTTAATTTTTGCTCTCTTATCTCTATGCGCTGTTCAAATGCGGATAGATGCATACGCTTGGTTTCTATTTTTGCATCATCAATAAATATCTCATTGTTGATGATGTTTTCAAATGCCAAGGGAATATCAATCAGATAACGCCCGATACAACGAGTCTGCATATTGGCTAATATCTCAGTTTTCATTCTCTTTTCCTTCTCTTTTCCTTTTTAGGTTAAAACGGGATAATAATGGGCAGAGAAATATCACTGCCACAGAATATAAGTGCCTATCTTTTTTCGCATCACGGTTGAGAGCTTCATGAAAAAACGGCGTACTGAGCAGCATGCCGTTGGCGTAGCGATTGACTAGTCCAGCGGCGATAATGAATTCACGTTGTAAACTTACTTCCATTATTCTCCCTATATCAGTACGTAAATCCTTCGGTAAACTGGAACTAGCTACTTTCAAAGGAGCACCTACCGCAAAAGCCGCTGCATAACATCATGCATAAACAGGATGAGCGATTTCTGATTTTTTCTATCCTCTTAACGGGTGCTTATAAAGATCAACTCTTTTTTTCAAAAAAATACGATTTTTTAATGTCCCCCATTGTCACCACCGATATAACAGCATGTTGAACAAAATATTTAAACTTCATGACAATAACATGACATTTATTGACATCAAGATAACCCTATAGCAACATGCCCTCTTCACTGAGAAAAGCATAATCATGCCTCTCACCCATATAGCCAAATGTTTTAATCGGAATATCTGTAGTGATATTTATCCTGACAGCTATTCTGTTAACAAAGACAGTTAACGATTACGCTATTTCCTCATTTACCTCCATGGGTGGTTATCATACTTAAGGGTGTAAGAATTGTTTACACGCGTAGACAATGCTGAGAAATAGGATTTCTCCGCCAGCGTCAAGTGTAGGACTTGATAAAAAATAAGGCACCGAAGTGATTAACATTCGGTGCCTATATTCAGCAAGATTGTCCGGCTATTATAAAAACCGTTAACCGGACAAATTGATTTTTAACTATTTTTATTTAAGTACAGCCTTTCATCCCACAATATCACTGGCATTACAGCGCCTCCGCCTCACAATTCATTGCCAACGCCCTGCTTAAGGTCTTAGCCAAAATAGTTTTATTTTCACTATCTTCCATCAAACTAAAATGATCCCCCGGAACCGAGGTTAACTGTAGCGAAGAGTCAGGAACTATCTGTTCCCAACCTAACGACGGTTCCATCGTTACGGACTGTAGCGCAACATCGGTAACAAATGGAATCTGTGGATAAGATTCCATTGCATAGAATTGATGTAGCGTTATCGCCAAGGCTTTCGGTTCATAATCTTTGACCATTTGGACATAATTTCCCATCTGTACCCAACGTTTGGCAATTAAGTCAGGACGCAGATTTGATGGGTATAATTCCAGCTTCTGCGCTGCTGCAATAAATTGCACTAAACTCAGTTCGTCCATTTTCTGATGCAATGCGGCAATCTCTTGAGGATGCTCATCCACTGACTGCCTTGCCAATTCAGCAAGGAACTGAAGTTTAGGTTGATCGACTCGTGTCTTGAAACAGTGCGGAGCAGGTGTATCAATTAGCCCCAAGAAATTAACTGTCTCTCCGGCATGCAAAAGTTGCTGAGCAATGGCATAAGCCAGTATACCGCCAGAAGAGTAGCCGTATATCCGATACGGGCCTTCTGGTCGCACTGCTTTCATAAAGGTGATCATTCTGGTCGCCAGAGCTTCAATGGTCGACGCCTGTTCCTCATTGATAGACGGCCAAGGTAGCGCATAAATCGGGTAATCCGCCTGAATATGCTGAGCCAGCCCAAAAACATAGGAATAGTCATCCATGCCACTCGGCACGAAGAAGAGCGGCGGTTCGGTTCCATCCGGTCGCACCGGTATGGCGCTGTTTTGCAATTGAGACAGTGGATCTGAGGTGATCTCTGACACCAGTTCCGCTAGCACCGGGAATTGGAACAGATTATTCAATGAGCAAATCAACCCTCGTTCTGCGGCCAGATTGATCATCCGCATAGCGAGCAGCGAGTGTCCACCCAAGGTAAAGAAGTTGTCATGCCGGCCAATTCGCTCAACCCCCAGTAATTCACGCCAGACAGCCGCCAAGGCGATCTCTGTTTCGCCTTGTGGCGCTTCATAGATCTGACGGGCAAACGCGTTCTGATCAGGCACCGGCAATGCCCGGTGATCCAACTTGCCGTTCGGAGTCAACGGAAAGGCGTCCAGACGCACAAAGGCTGACGGCACCATATAGTCAGGCAATAAAGCTCTTAAATGACGATGTAATTGGCTAGCCAGCCCGTCATCCGCCTCAGATGCGACATAAGCCACCAGACGTTTATCCTGACCATCTCCCAGTGCTAATACAATCGCCTCACGCACATCAGGATACTCCATCAACCACGCTTCGATTTCACCCGGTTCAATGCGGAAACCCCGGATTTTAATCTGTTGATCATTACGACCAACGAAGACCAGATTGCCATCTGACAGATAGCGGGCTAAATCCCCGGTTCGGTACATACGAGCACCCGGTTGATCGCTGAACGGATCCGTCAGGAAACGTTCAGTCGTCAAATCAGAGCGGTTGAGATAGCCACGCGCGACGCCGGCACCACCAATGTATAATTCCCCCACTGCCCCAAATGGCACTGGCTGGCCGTGATTATCCAAGAGATAAATAGCTGTATTCGCTGTCGGACGCCCAATAGGGATCAGCATATCAGTATAGTCTGGCGGGCAACGCCAGCAGGTTGCACAGACGGTGATTTCTGTCGGGCCATAAGCATTAAACAGCGTTACCCGACCACGTAATGCTTGCAACAACGCCGCACTGGGTGCTTCTCCGCCCAGTATCAAGGTGGGCTTTATCGTTATCGCCGGTAAATCGGCCCCATCCCGTAACAGAGCCGGGGTCAAACAGGCGTGTGTTACCTGCCGCTCTTCCAGATAACGCCACAGGCGCAGCGGGTCTTGACGAACGCTATCAACCGGAATGTCTAGGGTAGCTCCCCCACACAGTGCCACCATGATTTCCCAGACACTGGCATCGAAACCAAATGAAGCAAATTGTAACATCCGGCTATCCGAGCGAATGTCAAATTGGGTGATTTTCTCCCAAATTAAATTGACCAAGCCATGATGTTCAACCATCACCCCTTTTGGTGTACCAGTGGAACCAGAAGTGTAAATCACATACGCCAGATGTCGTGAGGTTAGCGCCGGGACGTGCGGATTATTATCCGGCTGCTCAGGCAGAACAGTCGGATCAAGTACCGTTAACGCCGTAAGCGCCTGTTCACCTAACGCAGTACGGCCCACATTATCTGCCAGTACCACTGACAGTGCCGCATCCGTGAGCATATAAGCTAGCCGGTCACCCGGGTAGGCTGGATCTAAGGGAACATAAGCCCCACCCGCTTTGAGTACCGCCAGTAGCGCCACCACTCTTGACGGTGAACGCGTGACACAAATCGCCACCCGTTGATCGGGTTCCACTCCGAGTTCAATTAACTGATGAGCCAGTCGGTTAGCATATGCATTCAATTCTGCATAGCTGAGAGTCTGCTCTTCATAGACCAGTGCCATAGCCTCAGGATTTTTCGCCACTTGCTGTTCAAACAGATGATGAATACACAACGGGTCGGAATATGTCGTTTGCGGGCCATTGCCGACTTTCAGTAGCAGTTTCCTTTCTACTGCCGGTAAAATTTCCAACCGCTGAACCGGGGTTTCCGAGGCGTGCTCCAGTGCACCCACCAGACTTTCCAGCGCCTGTTGCATATAACCACACACCCGCTCGGCATCAAACGGCTGGACGATTTGCGCTGTCAGCCCCAGCGCATCACCAAAATCTTCTACTGACAGCGTAAACGGATAGTTAGTCCGCTCCTGTGCACCGAGAAATTCAACACCGCTCATGATCTCATTCGATTCCACCGAAGCTATATTGTGTCGGTAGTTCAGCAAGGTACTAAACAGAGGCGTTCCTCCCTGCACCCCGCTACAACGTTGAGCCAGTGCCAACGAGGCATATTCGTGTTCCAATAATCCCGCCAGCCGGTGATGTGCTACCTGTACGCTGTCTCGTACCGGGGTATCATCCATATCCAACCGTAGCGGCAAGGTATTGATAAACAGCCCCATGCCATTTTCAGCCCCTTCACCCGCCGCCATGCGCCCAAATAAGACGGTGCCAAATACCACCTGCTGCTGTCCGCTGGTACGTGATAACACCTGTGCCCAAGCCAAATGGCACAGCGCCGCCAGACTGACACCCAATCGCCGCGCCTGACCACGTAAACTGTTATTTAACTCAGGGGTCAGCATCCGGTGCGATTCGGTCATCTGCGAGCCATCATGGCGAACTTCCGCCAGCCCAAACGGTAACGTCGGTTCATCAACCTCAGCTAACATCTCGGTAAAGAAACGGGTATGTTCTTCCTGACTTATCCCTAGTCGGGACTGCGCCACCAGATTACGGAATGGTGCCGGGGCTGGCAGATTGCCGTCCTGCCCGTCAAGGTACGCCTGAACTTCGTGGCTCATCACATCCAGCGCGGTATGGTCGCCAATCAAATGATGCATCAGTTGCAAAACAATCCAACGACTATCACTATCCTGTGCCACCACAAAGCGCAACAGCGGCGCCTGCCCCAAATCGAGACGATATTGACGTGGGTTAAACCGTTGCGCTAATTGTTCGCTGATCGGCCCGTCAGCCGGATCTAATGGCAATTCCATCACCGACAACGACACCTGACGGCAAACAACCTGCGCCGGAACGGATAACCCTTGCCAGATAAAGGCGGTCCGTAGGATGTCATGACGGTCAATCACCTGCTGAACCGCCGCCAGATAACGATCCAGCAGAGGCCGGTCAGCAAAAGCCATTTGACCTGCCAACAGATAGGGATCGCCTTCGTTTGCCAGCAAATGGTGGAACAGGATCCCGTCCTGTAACGGCGACAACGCATAGATATCCTGAATATTGGCTATCCCACCCGGTACCTGTTCGACGATGTGATCAATTTCAGATTGAGTGAGATCGATCAGCGGTAACATTTCTGGCGTTAACACCGTGGTGGCCGGTGTAATCATGTTGGCCGGCACTTTTTCGGTCTGATTCAGCCTCAATGTTTGCGCCAGTTCAGACAGTATCGGGGATTGGAACAGATCACGTACTGCCAGCGTTAAACCCAAATTACGCAAACGTTCAACCATCCGTACCGCAAGCAACGAATGGCCCCCCAAGGCAAAGAAGCTGTCGTACCGGCTGATCTGTTCAACGCCCAGTAATTCACGCCAGATAGCAGCCAATGCGGTTTCGGTTTCTCCTTGCGGTGCAGCGTAGATCTGGCGGGCAAAAGCATCCTCCCCCGGTGCGGGTAACGCCCGGCGATCCAGCTTGCCGTTAGGCGTCAACGGAAAAGCATCCAACCGCACAAAGGCCGCCGGTACCATGTAATCAGGTAACAACCCACTCAGATGTTCACGCAGACGGTTAACCAACCCGTCATCCGCTTCCGCCGCTACATAAGCCACCAGCCGTTTATCCTGTTCGTCGCCTAAGGCCAGTACCAGCGCTTCACGCACCCCGGAGTATTCTGTCAGCCGGGCTTCGATTTCTCCCGGTTCAATGCGGAAACCGCGGATTTTAATCTGCTGGTCGTTACGACCAACAAATACCAGATTGCCATCCGGCAAATAGCGAACTAAGTCCCCGGTTCGATACATCCGGGCATCAGCAATATGACTAAATGGATCTGCAAGGAAACGTTCGTCGGTCAGTTCAGGACGATTGAGATAGCCACGCGCCACACCGACACCACCAATATAGAGTTCACCCACTGCCCCTATCGGCACGGGCTGACCGAGGGCATCTAGCAGATAGAGACGGGTGTTGGCTGTCGGGCGCCCGATGGGAACTAACACATCGGTATAGTTTAGTGGGCAACGCCAACTGGTTGCACAAACGGTGATTTCCGTTGGACCATAAGCATTGAATACCGTGGCCTTATTGCGCAACGCTTTAAGCAACGCCACACTGGGCGCTTCACCGCCCAATATCAAGGTAGGTTTTACCGTTATCACCGGCAAATCAGCCCCATCCCGCAGCAAAGCCGGAGTCAAACAGGCGTGCGTTACTGACTGCTCTTGCAGATAATGCCAAAGGCGGTATGGGTCCTGGCGAACAGACTCATCAGGAATAACCAGAGCGGCACCACCGCATAGCGCCATCATCATTTCCCAGACACCCGCATCAAAACCAAATGAAGCAAACTGCAACATCCGGCTAGCGGGGAAAATGTCAAATCGAGCGATTTTATCCTGAATAAGGTTGACTAACCCACGATGCTCCACCATCACCCCTTTTGGCGTACCGGTCGAACCAGAGGTGTAAATCACATAAGCCAGATGACGGGAGGTCAATGTAGATAGTTGTGGGTTGTTATCCGATTGATCAGGCAATAAATGCGGATCAATCACTGTCTGCCCCACAAGCATTTGCTCATCTAAGGCTGAACGTCCAACACTATCTGCCAATAAAATAATCGGTTCAGCATTAGTCAAAATATGGGCCAGACGTTCGCCCGGATAGGCCGGGTCTAACGGCACGTAAGCGCCTCCCGCTTTTAACACCGCCAACAGCGCCACTATCCGCGCCGGTGAACTTGCTACGCAAATCGCCACCCGCTGATCCGGCACTACACCCAGCGCAATAAGTTGGTGAGCCAATCGGTTAGCATCAGCATTCAATTCCACATAACTAAAGGATTGGTTTTCATGTATCAGCGCCGTGGCATCCGGGGCCTTTTCCACCTGCTGTTCAAACAGTTGATGAATGCACAACCGCTCAGGATATGCTGTTTCAGTGGCGTTCCAGGTTTTTAACAATAATGTGCGTTCAGTTGTCGGCAGAATTTCTAACTGCTGTACCGGCATATCGGGCGCCTGCTCAAGCGCCTCCACCAGACTTGCCAACGCCTGTTGCATATAGCCACATATCCGTTCTGGATCGAATGGTTGCACCACTTGAGCCGTCAGCCCTAGATCAGAGCCACTATCCTCTACCGACAACACAAATGGATAGTTGGTCCGCTCCTGTGCGCCAAGGAATTCGATGCCACTCACGATTTCATCTGGTGTGACCGGCTGGGTATTATGTCGGTAGTTCAACAGCGCATTAAAAAGTGGCGTTCCCCTGTCTACGCCACTGCAACGTTGCGCCAGCGCCAGTGAAGCGTGCTCATGTTCCAGCAATCCCGCCAGTCGGCCATGTGCTGCGCGTACACTGTCCTGCACCGGGGTATCATCGATATCCAATCGCAATGGCAAGGTGTTAATAAATAGCCCCATGCCACTATCAGATCCTTCACCCGCCTGCATGCGTCCAAACAGCACCGTACCGAACACCACTTGCGTTTGCCCACTGGTACGCGATAGCACCTGTGCCCAAGCCAGATGGCATAGCGCCGCCACACTGACGCCCAACCGCCGCGCCTGACCACGTAAGCGCTCGTTCAGTCCCGCTGTCAGCATCCGATGAGATTCCGTCACCTGTGAACCGTCATGATGTGCTTCTGCCAACCCAAATGGCAGTGTCGGTTCACCCACTTCAGCCAGCATGTCGGTAAAGAAACGAGTATGCTCTGTCTGGCTGATACCCAAACGAGCCTGTGCCACTAAATGACGGAACGGGACCGGCGCAGGCAGGCTGTCTATTTGCCCGGTGTCTATTCGCCCGGAGAGAAAGACCTGAACTTCGCTGTTCATTACCTCTAACGTGGTATGGTCGCCAATGAGGTGATGCAACAATTGCAGCAAAATCCAACGACCATCGCGCTCCTGTGCCACAACGAAACGTAATAACGGTGCCTGATTCAGGTCAATACGATGCCGGCGCGGGTCAAAACGTTGAGCCAGTTGGTTACTGATCGGCCCATCAGCCGGGTCGAGCGTCAATTCCGTTACAGACAAAGGCACCTGACGGCAAATTACCTGAGCCGGCACAGACAACCCTTCCCAGATAAAGGCGGTACGCAAGATATCATGGCGGTCAATCACCTGTTGAACCGCAGCCAGATAGCGGTCAAGTAAGGGGCGATCAGCAAAAGCCTGTTGAGTAATCAGTAGATAGGGATCACCCTCATTTGCCAATAGATGGTGGAATAAAATGCCATCCTGTAACGGTGACAGCGCATAGATATCCTGAATATTGGCAATTCCACCCGGTACTTGTTCAACAATACGATCAATTTCAGCTTGAGTCAGATCAATCAGTGGCAACATTGCTGGCGTCAGCACAGTCGTACCCGCTGTAATACCGTTATCAGGCACGCTAATTTCACGATGCGGCGCTAAAGATTGGGCCAATACACTTAATGTCGGATGCTGGAATAACGTTTGTACCGACAGGCCCAACCCTATACGCCGTAAACGTTCGATCATCTTGACTGCCAACAGCGAGTGACCGCCCAAGGCAAAAAAACTGTCATGTCGGCCGACCTGTTCAACATTCAGTAATTCGCGCCAGATAGTGGCTAATGCTATCTCAATTTCCCCTTGTGGCGCTTGGTAAGCTTGGCGAGCAAAGGCATCCTCCCCCGGTGCTGGCAGCGACCGGCGATCCAGCTTACCGTTAGGGGTCAGCGGAAAGGCATCCAAACGCACAAAAGCCGCCGGTATCATATAGTCAGGCAAAATATCACTCAAGTACTCACGCAATCTGGCCGCCAGTCCGTCATCCGCTGGCACCACCACATAAGCCACCAGTCGTTTATCCTGCCCGTCACCCAACGTCAATACCAGCGCTTCACTTACCTCAGGGTGTTCAATCAATCGTGCTTCAATTTCTCCCGGCTCAATGCGGAAACCACGGATTTTAACCTGCTGGTCATTACGACCAACAAATACCAGATTGCCGTCCGGCAAGTAGCGGGCCAAATCCCCGGTACGGTACATTCGGGCATCCGCTTCATCACTAAACGGATCATTCAGGAAACGTTCAGCCGTCAATTCAGGGCGATTGAGATAGCCACGCGCTACCCCAACGCCACCAATATACAATTCTCCCACTGTGCCCAATGGGACTGGCTGGCCGTGTTCATCCAGCAGATAAAGGCGTTTGTTGGCGGTCGGGCTGCCGATGGGGATTAATCCTCCGGTATAATTTGACGGGCAATCCCAAGTGGTCGCACACACGGTGGTTTCCGTCGGCCCATAAGCGTTAAACACATCGGCCCGGCTGCACAATGCCTGAAATAACGCGGTACTCGGCGCTTCTCCTGCAAATATTAAGGTTGGTTTTATCGCTATCGCCGGTAAATCGGCACCGTCGTGAAACATAGCCGGCGTCAAACAGGCATGGGTCACTGCCTGTTCTTCCAGGTAACGCCAAAGGCGCTGTGGATCTTGCCGCACGGTTTCTGTAGGAATAACCAGCATAGCCCCACAACTTAGTGTCATCATGATTTCCCAGACACTGGCATCGAACCCAAATGAGGCAAACTGCAACATTCGGCTGGCGGTACAAAAATCAAACTGGTTAATTTGTGTCAGTGTCAAATTAACCACGCTACGATGTTCAATCATCACGCCTTTTGGTCTGCCGGTTGAACCAGAAGTGTAAATCACATAAGCCAGATGCTGTGGGGCCAATCCAGAGACTTGCGGGTTATTATCTGGCTGCTCCGGCAAGGTATTCGGATCGAGCACCGTCAGCGTCGCCAGAATGTCTTCACTTAGTGCTGCCTGCCCGGCATTATCCGCCAGTAAAATAACCGGTGTCGCATCAGTGAGCATATAAGACAGACGTTCACCGGGATAGGCTGGATCTAACGGCACATAAGCTCCGCCCGCTTTCAGCACCGCCAACAACCCGATTATTCTCGCAAGTGAGCGTGTCACACAAATCGCTACCCGCTGATCCGGCGTTACGCCTAAAGCGATAAGCTGATGGGCTAGCCGGTTGGCGCGGACATTCAGTTCCGCATAGCTGAGCGTCTGGTTTTCATAGATTACCGCTATGGCGTCCGGGGTCTTCTCTACCTGTTGTTCAAACAACTGATGCACACATAGCTGAGTAGGATATGGTTCTTCGGTCGCATTCAAATTCTCTAGCAATAACTCCCGTTCAGCAGATGACAAAATATCGATAGCCGTGACCGGTTGCTGAGATTGGTTCACCATTGCCCGCAATATGGCCTGTAAATAACCAACCTGTCTTTCGATGGTTTCATGGTCGAACAGGGCGGAAGAGTAGTTCAGTTCTCCAACAATTTCGCCTGCCTTTTCCGTTAATTCCAGTTGCAGATCGAATTTCGCTATATCGTATCCTAGCTCGAATGATGCTACCGCCAATTCCGGTAATTGCCATTCCTCTGTTTCATTCTCCTGCCAGGCAAACATTACCTGGAACAGTGGCGTATGCTCCGGTCTGCGTGGCGGTTGAACAATTTCTACCACCTGCTCGAAAGGCAAGTCCTGATGATCCTGTGCTCCCAATGTCACCTGCTGCACACGCTGCAATAGGGTGACCACATCCGGCATATCGGATAAATCGATGCGCAACGCTAATGTGTTAACAAAGAAGCCAAGCAGTGGCTCAATTTCCCGCCGATTGCGGTTGACGCTTGGTATACCAATGACAACATCATCCTGCCCCGACAAGCGCGATAACAGCGCAGCCCAAGCGGTCAGCAAGGTCATAAACAGTGTAGTGCCGTGTTGCTGCCCCAGATTTTTTAGCGCCTGTACCAACGTGGCATCAATGTGCACCTCTACCCGACCGCCGGTAAATGATTGCTGGGAGGGACGTGGCCGATCTGTCGGCAGCTCAAGTAACACCGGCGCATCTGCCAGTGTACGGTGCCAGTAATCACTCTGTGCCTGTAACCCTTCACCAGAAAATACCTGCTGTTGCCATGCAGCATAATCAGGATATTGAATGGTCAATGGCGGTAACGGATCAGGCTGTTGGTTCAGACAAGCGGTATAAAGTGCATACAGTTCTGATTTAAGTATTCCTAAAGACCAACCATCGGAGATGATATGGTGCTGAGTCAGTAGAAATAGATAATCTTCTTCGGCCTGCTGGATCAACGCACAACGGATTAAGGGGCCACGGGCAAGATTAAACGGTTTTTTACCTTCTTGATCACACAAAAATTCAAGCTGTGTCTGCACATCAAGTGCTTTACGGAGATCATAATTTTTTATTGGCAGACCAAATTCCGCCGGTAACAGTTCTACCTGCGGCTGACCATCAACGGTGATAAAAACAGAACGGAGCACCTCGTGGCGAGCAAACAGACGATTCAGGGCCTGCTGCCAGGCAGAAAGATTTAGCCGTCCACGTAAACGCAGGGCTGTCGGAATATGGTAGGTATCACTAACCCCCTCAAATTGCGCCAGAAACCACAGACGCTGTTGACCAAACGATAAGGGTAAGACACTATCACGGGATATTGGCCTAATTTCAGGCAATTTATCACTGCCCATATTACGTTGTGCGCAGATCTTCTCGGTAAATGCACTCAGTGAGGGAGACATAAACAACGCGGCCAACGGCAAGTCGACACCGAAAACAGCTATCCGGTTCATCATCCGTACCGCCAACAGGGAATGTCCGCCCAAGGCAAAGAAATTGTCATATCGGCCGATCTGCTCAACGCCTAGTAATTCACACCAGATAGCCGCTACTGCGATTTCCATTTCCCCCTGTGGCGCGACATAAATTTGACGAGCAAAAGCATCCTCCCCCGGTGTCGGTAATGCCTGATAATCCAATTTACCGTTTGGCGTCAGCAGGAAGGCATCTAAACGTACAAAGGCTGCCGGCACCATATAATCAGGCAACATCGCGCTCAAATGAGTATGCAAACTGGCCGCCAGTCCACTATCCGCTTCGGCTACAACATAGGCAGCTAAACGTTTATCCTGCCCATCTCCCAAGGCCACGACCCGCGCTTCACGCACCATAGAGTGTTCTGCCAACCGAGCTTCAATTTCTCCCGGCTCAATGCGGAAACCACGGATTTTAATCTGCAGGTCGTTACGGCCAACAAACACCAGATTGCCGTCCGGTAAGTAACGCACCAAATCCCCGGTCCGGTACATCCTGGCATCGGCAGCATCACTAAATGGATCAGCTAGAAAACGTTCGTCGGTCAGATCTGGCTGATTGAGATAGCCACGGGCGACACCATCCCCACCAATATAGAGTTCCCCCACCGCGCCTAATGGAACTGGCTGGCCGTGGTTATCCAATAGATAAATACGCGTATTTGCTGTCGGGCGCCCAATGGGAACCAACACATCAGTATAGTGTGATGGACAACGCCAACTGGTGGCACAGACGGTAATTTCTGTCGGGCCATAGGCATTAAATAGAGTTGCTTGATGACTTAGTGCCCGCAGTAACACGGGGCCAGGGGCTTCACCGCCCAATATCAATGTCGGTTTTATTGTTATCGTTGGCAAATCGGCCCCTTCTCGCAACAAAGCAGGGGTCAAGCAGGCATGCGTCACCGATTGTTCTTCCAAATAATGCCAGAGGCGACGCGGGTCTTGACGAACAGTTTCGGCAGGAATAACCAAGCTGGCTCCACTGCCTAACGCCATCATGATTTCCCAGACACCCGCATCAAAACCAAATGAAGCAAACTGCAACATCCGGCTAGCGGGGCGAATGTCGAATCGGGTGATTTTATCCAGAATAAGATTGACCAGCCCACGATGTTCAATCATCACCCCTTTGGGCGTCCCGGTTGATCCAGAAGTGTAAATCACGTAGGCCAGATGGCGAGAGGTCAATGAAAGAACCTGCGGATTGCTGTCCGGCTGGTCAGGTAAGATATTCGGGTCTAGTACCGTCAGCCCCGCAAGCGTTTGCTCACCCAATGCAGCCCGCCCGGTACTATCCACCAGCACTATTGTCTTCGACCCCATGACCTTCAACCCCCTAGCCGGGGCTACATCGGTCAAGATATGCGACAATCGTTCTCCCGGATAAGCCGGGTCCAACGGCACATAGGCCCCGCCCGCTTTCAGCACCGCCAGCACCGCTATCACCCGCATCGGTGAATTTGCCATGCAAATCGCCACCGGTTGATCTGGCACGACACCCAAGGCAATCAGTTGATGAGCAAGCCGGTTAGCACTGGCATCCAGTTGTCCATAGCTGAGCGTTTGATTTTCATACACCAGTGCAGTAGCTTCTGGGGTTTTCTCCACTTGCTGTTCAATTAACTGATGAATACAGAGTTGCTCAGGATACGGTGTTTCAGTCGCGTTCCACGTTTCCAGCAATAACGTGCGTTCCAATGCAGGCAAAACGTTTAGCGCCCGTACCGGCGTTTCCGGCGCCTGTTCAAGGGCACCCGCCAGACTTTCCAGCGCCTGTTGCATGTAACCGCATACTCTTTCTGAATCAAACGGTTGTACTACCTGAGCAGTCAGCCCCAGTGTATCGCCACTATCCTCCACCGACAGCACAAACGGGTAGTTGGTCCGCTCCTGTTCGCCGAGAAATTCAATACCTGGCACCATCTCATGCGGGACCATCGGTTGCTCATTATGCCGGTAATTCAACAGGGCACTAAAAAGCGGTGTGCCGCCCTGTACCCCACTGCAACGTTGAGCCAGCGCCAATGAAGCATGCTCATAATCCAGTAATCCGGCTAACCGGGTATGCGCCACTCTGACGCTATTGTGTACCGGGGTATCATTGATATCCAGCCGCAACGGTAAGGTATTGATAAACAGCCCCATGCCGCTGTCGGCCCCTTCCCCGGCGGCCATACGCCCAAATAGCACGGTGCCGAACACGACTTTCTCTTGTCCGCTGGTACGCGACAGCACCTGTGCCCAAGCCAGATGGCACAGGGTTGCCAGACTGACACCTATACGTCTCGCTTGCGCACGCAGACGATCATTCAGCATGGGAGACAACATCCGATGCGCTTGTGTGACCTGAGAACCATCACGATGTACCTCGGTCAGCCCAAACGGTAACGTCGGTTCATCCACTTCTGCCAACATGTCGGTAAAGAATCGGTGATGTTCTGTCTGGTCAACCCCTTGCCGAGCCTGAAACACCAGATTACGGAACGGTACCGGTGTCGGCAGGTTATCGCCCTGTCCGTCAAGATAGGCCCGAACTTCGAGGTTCATGACTTCCAGCGTGGTATGGTCGCCAATCAGGTGATGTTGTAATTGCAGTACGTACCAGCGGCCATCCTCTTCCTGTGCTATCACAAAGCGTAACAACGGGGCCTGACTTAGATCGAGACGGTATTGCCGTGGATCAAAACGTTGCGCCAATTGGTCACTGACCGGCCCGTCAGCCGGGTTCAGCGTCAGTTCAGTTACTGACAATGGGACCTGACGCCAAACCACCTGCGCCGGAACGGATAATCCTTGCCAGATAAAAGCGGTACGCAAAATATCATGACGGTCAACCACCTGTTGTACCGCAAATAAATAGCGGTCTAGCAAACCACGGTCAGCAAAGATCATTGGATAGGCCAGCAAGTAAGGATCACCTTCTTTCGCCAGTAGATGGTGAAACAAGATACCGTCCTGCAACGGTGACAGCGCATAAATATCCTGAATATTGACCACTCCACCCGGTACCTGCTCGACGATGTAATCAATATCAGACTGAGTCAAATTAATTAACGGCAACATCGCTGGCGTCAATTCAATGGTCGCCGGGGTAATGACATTTAGCGGCACTGTCACAATCTGATGCTGCCCCAATGTTTGGGCCAACTCCGCCAGTATTGGCAATTGAAACAGGTCGCGGGCAGCCAATGTCAACCCTAAATGGCGTAGCTGTTCAATCATGCGCACGCCAAGCAGTGAATGGCCGCCCAAGGCAAAGAAGCTGTCATACCGACTTATCTGCTCAATACCCAGTAACTCACGCCAGATAGTAGCCAATGCAATTTCCCGCTCCCCTTGCGGTGCGGCGTAAACCTGACGAGCAAAGGCGTCTTCCCCCGGTGCCGGTAACGCCCGACGATCCAGTTTGCCATTAGGAGTTAACGGGAATTCATCCAACCGCACAAAGGCCACCGGCACCATATAATCAGGCAACCGCGCACTTAGGTGTTCACGCAAGTGGGTAGGCAATTCGTTATCCGACTCTGCCAACACATAAGCAACTAACTGCTTGTCCTGCCCCTCACCTAACGCCAATACCACCGCTTCACGTACTGCAGAATACTCCACCAATCGGGCTTCAATTTCTCCCGGTTCAATTCGGAACCCGCGGATTTTCACCTGCTGATCGTTGCGGCCCAAAAATTCCAGATTGCCATCCGGCAGGTAGCGAGCTAAATCGCCGGTCCGGTACATCCGCGCATCCGGTGCATCACTAAATGGATCAACCAAAAAGCGTTCAGCGGTCAATTCAGGGCGATTCAGATAACCACAGGCCACCCCGTCGCCGCCAACATAAATCTCGCCCGTTTTCCCCAATGGCACGGGCTGGCCCTGCTCATCCAGTAAGTAAACCCGCGTATTGGCAATGGGTCGACCAATAGGAATGTTGGTTGTTCCTGGGGATAACGTTTCCATCCGGTATGTGGTGGTAAAGGTGGCGCCCTCGGTCGGCCCATAAGCATTCAATAACTGCTGAGGCGGGTTCTTGCGTAAAACCTGGGAAATCACATGGGAGTCAAGAATATCGCCGCCGATAATCAGGTTTTTCAACTGCGGCAAAACTGGGGACAACTCCGCCGCCAGCCGGTTAAACAGGCCGACGCTTAACCATAAAATATTAATTTGATAACGGTCTAATGCCTGTACAAATTCCGGCGGCGTCAACAAAGTGGTGTGGTCGATAACCACCAATGCCCCGCCATTGAGTAAAGGTGCCCACACTTCAAAAGTACTGGCATCGAAAGCCGGGTTAGCCGCGAAAGCAACCCGATCATTGGGTTCAATTTCAACATAGCCATTATTAAT
The DNA here is from genome assembly GCF_963878145.1 of Photorhabdus sp. S10-54. Taxonomy (NCBI): domain Bacteria; kingdom Pseudomonadati; phylum Pseudomonadota; class Gammaproteobacteria; order Enterobacterales; family Morganellaceae; genus Photorhabdus; species Photorhabdus sp. S10-54. The sequence goes on from NZ_CAWNXG010000004.1 coordinate 101,254, forward strand.
AACGAGTCGGACCACAGCGCGGTGAGGCACGATCACCCCTTTTGGGGCGCCAGTCGAGCCGGAGGTGTACATGATATATGCTGGCGCAGTACTGGAATAAAGTAAGTCAGGATTGAAACTCTCTTCCACCTTGTTCGCGCCTGTCTCATCAGAGAGACGAATTAGCGGAACATCCAGATCTGCCGGGATATCCGTTTGTGTGCTGGTGAGCAACAATTTGGCTAAGCAATCGTTTAGCAGCCAATTTTTTCTTTCGTCCGGTACACCGGGATCGATAGGGACATAAACCGCCCCCGCTTTGAGAATAGCCAATTGAGCCACAACTAATTCGATGGATCGCTCTAACAGGATTGCCACATGGTCATTCGGGCAAACCCCTTGTTTAATCAGTTGATGAGTCAGTCGGTTAGCGCGAGTATTCAACTCCGTATAACTTAGGGTCTTATCATTTGCGATTAGCGCCGTCGCTGTCGGGTTTTTTTCCACTTGTCGTTCAAACAACTGATGGATACCTAACTGGTCAGGATAGGCGGTTTCAGTGGCATTCCAGGTTTTCAACAGCAGTGTACGTTCAGCCTCTGACAACAAATTAAGTTTCCGAACAGAGATGTCATCACCAACCTTGTCTGACGGTACTTGCACTAATCCAGCGTCAAAGATAATTTCCTTTTTAGCTATGCTATCTTTCATCTACTTACTACCTCAACGAATCTGTTAGTTATTTGAAAACTGTCATTCTCAACAGTCATCACAAATGTTTTGCCCTTATTTCTTCCCTCCAAGAAATAAAAACGGGCACACACCAGGCATCAATTAAAATCCTCAGACAGCACATTCTCTTGGACGCCGGAGGTAATATCCCGGTTAATAGCTGCATAATTATCAATTCTTCGACAATTATTTTCCTGATAACGGAATAAACGATTCACCAAGTGAACCGGCAAAAGATATTCCATTTTTGTTCCTGTTTTTTTAATAATCGCCTTTGATTTTGTGCAATTTTTTATTGGCCTACACTGAATTTCACAACTAAATAAAAATGGATTTATTGAATATATTTACTGGCATGAATGCTAAATCCCTGCTGTATTTTGTCTATTTTGAATTAATATCACATGTAAATTATTTCACAAATAATTAAGTAATTAGCAAAACAAACTAAACCTCCTGTTCCCCAATTAACACCGAATTTACTTTGATAACTCTTTGAAAAATAGACCTATCCGCATTCCAATAGGAAACAGACTTCACCACAAAAAACATTATTTATCACTTGGTTACATTGATTAATGTATATTTATACACATAAAAATTATCAACTAGTCTGATTACATATTATTTTATAATAATCAAATTATACAACTAATGTAAACGTTAATTACATTTAACACCGATATGAAACAATTTCAAACTAAAACTAACTTCCACATATATTGTTTTGTCATAATGAAATAATACGAACAACGTATGCATTAATTACATTTAATATCATTAGTAAATAATTTTAAATTAAAAATAGATTATTTGCTTATTGTTATAAAATAAAAAAATCACACCATTAATTACTTATTAAAATGTATTTTACTTATTATATAATAGAAAAATAGTAGATCAGGAATGATAACGACTAGCTAAATCAGCTCAGACTAATATGGTTTCCCCAAAAATCATGTTATCCGTAAAACTAATGTCGCCATTAATGCCAAATTTATTTCCAAAAATATTGCCAATATATCCAAATCCCGGGTACTGACGGTATTTCTCACAATATCTATCGCCAGTTTGAAAGGGTTTGACGTCAACCAGAAGAGAGGAAAGTACACATTGACGGGCACGACATGGACAGCATATACGCCCAGACGTTCAAAATGACTAAACGAATAACCGCATCCAGTCAGATGCGGTTGTGTTGTTGCGTTATGAAAGGATGAAATCAGACTCTGTCAGCGGCTCTCCAACGATCTTCACCCCAAAACCATCTTGAGATAATTCTCCCCCCATATTAATAACGAAATCATTTACCTTGTTAACGCTATCATAGCTGATCACTGCTTCCCCAATAGCGCCAGTGAATTCCTCGACAAACTTAATAGTGCCTTTTCCTGCTTCACCCAGATCGAACAATGACACATCAATCTTGTCCTCACCGGAAACAAAGTCATGGATCCAATCACGCTCAAGAAAAGGTGATTCCTTGGCGTTCAAGTAGACAAATGTATCTTTGCCTTCCCCACCCCAAAGATGATCTGCTCCCAGCCCACCGTAGATAATGTCATCACCGGTACCACCCTTCAAAGTATTATTGGCATCATTCCCTATCAGAATGTCATTACCACTGCCACCAATCGCATTTTCAATCGTGACACCACGGGCGATTGAGACGTTGCCTTTCAAACCACCCACATCCGAGAAAGAGGCTTCATTCAAGTTAATGCGTTGATCTTGAGTAAAACCAGAGAAATCAAAGGTATCATTGCCACCCGCATCCCAAGCAGTAAACACGAGTTTGCTCTTTGCATCTTTTGCAGTAAAGAAATCGCGATCTGTGTTGGAATTAAAACCATATACCGTATCATCGGTACGAGTAGTATTATTTACGCCATACACCGACTGAATGGCAGAAATATCGTTAAGTAATGGCGCGGCAGAATAAATACCTTTAAAATCTTGCCCTGTATTTTTTTCACTGAAATAACCCATGACGGTATAAGCACTACTATCTTCAAAATAGGTAGCGCTTTTCTTGTAAGTCGGCATTACCTTATCAGATGCATCATAATCAGCCGGATGATCCAACCCCAGTGTATGGCCGATCTCATGAGTAAATGTATGGCGGCCATAACCATGCACTCCAATATCATTTTTTAAGAAAGTACGGCTTTCCGCGTTATACCAAGTTCCTACTTGTTTCAAACCTGGATTCGGCATCTCAGCAAACGCATAATCATCTGTTAAACTAAAATCAAAGAAACCAAAAGTGATATTCGCTTCCTTGATATCATAGGTTTCGGTGAATTTAATATTCGCGACATCAGCCCAAGATTGAATTGACAGCTTTGCAGCAGCTTTTTGTTCTTCATTAAATGCTGAAAATCCAGAAATAATCCACGGCATATCATCTGGTTCACTCTCCAGGAAGTTATACGTTAATTGGAAAGTTTCAGATTTGTCATCACTCTGATGCCCCCAACGGTAATCACTGCGGATTAATTCTTTCGCCGCATCTTTACTGGGCTCATGCCGAACGACAATATTAGGATCTTTACCTGGAATATAAGCATGTAGCCAGGTCAATACCTCGTTTACCTTTGCTGAACCACTAACTTCTTCCAAATATGAAACTTTCCTCTTTACAGACATATATTTCTCCATAAGTTCAAAGCTTAGATATATACCCGTTATCCTTCAAGTTGCCTCTTTGTTGGCGGCACTCGCTCACCCCGGTCATATAGTTACCTATGCTCCCGGGGATTCACTCCCTTGCCGTCGTGATTCATCTTGAAATCCATAGGGTATAAAACCTTTCTATTTAATTAAACACCTGTCAATAAAACCTATAAACAATGGGCTATCCCGGCCACGCAATTAAAAACTCCTGCCCATAAAAGTAACACTAAAGTTAATTACGTAAAAAAAAATTAACATATTTTTTTAATATAAACGTGATAAAAATAGCATAAAACAAATAAACAATTGTTTTATATAACATAGCTATTTAAGACAAAAAATATTGCTAATTTCTCATCAGTATTTTATTTCAATACTATTACCTATTTAACTATCCATATAGTGAAATTAAAAATTTTTATAAAATCATTATGAATAATTTTATAAAGTAACTATTCAAATAGAACACAAAAACAAATAAATTTAAAATGAAAAATTTATTCCAGAGTGACTGAATGCGCTTGAAAATAGAGAAAAAATAAAAATAAAAATCAACAAGTTAATATTAATAACAAATAACAAGCCAGTGAAATAAATAAAAAAATATATATTACCAGATAATGAATACTTTATCCGTTCTATAAATTTATTTCTGTGATAATTAAATTAAATTTATTTAAAAAATAGAAATATTAATTATGAATGATTTCATTGACTTAAAAAACAAGAGTTAATATATAATGGAGACACTGAATTATTTATAGGTTATTAGGATTTTAGTTTATTCGCCTCACAATTATCTTTGTCATTTAACTTATTATTCTTTATCTTTATAAAAAATATCTTTATTTTATATTGCCATTTTGGTTTTCATTTTATTATCTGCAATCACCGATTTAACATTGGCTCACTATATATATGAAATAAAACTGGATTACAATTATCATTTTCTTATTTTTAATTTATTGTATCTATTTGAGTTAAAAGAATATTTATAAAGTAATAATTAAAATTAAATTATTTTTCAAACAACCATCAATAAAAATAATTAAAATTTTTGTACCTAATATTTATTCACAAAAAAATACGGCAGTCAAAACTACCACGATATGGTGAATTATTACAAAAAAATTGAGAAATTAAACCATGCATTTATTAAAGTCCAAGCCCTATATTTTACCAGGCTCAGACTCTTTAATTTTTACTTGATTCAGTAATGGTTGTGGTAATAAATAGGAGACTTCAATTCTACCGACAACTATATTATCACCCGATAAACAGTCACTTATTCATAACCGGAATGCTTCCACGTAACCAACTGCCTAATTTACGCTGGTAAAATGGCTGCGTATGCTGAATCAAATAATGGCTGATGCCACTCTCTTTTTCATCAACCAAACAGAAGTCAATCGGCTCTTCTTCCGATGTGTATTCACAAGCAATAGTGCCCGCTTCATGGATCAGTTGTTCAATTTCGTCTGCGGTGCCATTTATTTCCAGTCCAATTAATAAATTGGGGTTTTCATCCACATTTTTATCATGAACTTGTATGATAAAAGCACGGCGAACAGGTTTACGTTGGCTAAATAAACTGACCAAAGCTTCAATGAGCTGCGAAGGATATTCTTCCGGTTGGCTAAGCGTTATTTTACTACCACTTGGAACATCAATCTCAACCGAAATTAATTCACTTAATGAACCCATACAAATCTCCAATCAGTTTTTTAGATAAAATAAATTTATTTCGCCTTCGCCAACAGCAAATTAGCAATCGAACGAACCCCATAACCTGTTGCACCAGCGGACCAATGTTCTACCGCAGATTTACGATAAGTTGCCGAGCAATCAATGTGAATCCAACCTTTTTGGTATTCTTCCACAAAATGAGACAGGAAAGCCGCCGCAGTACTGGCACCCGCAGCATGTGGTGGTGCAGCAACGTTGTTCAAATCAGCAAAATTCGATGGCAGTTGGCTACGATGGAATTCAGCCAATGGTAAACGCCAGAATAGTTCATTCTCAGATGCAGCCGCCGCCAACAGATCAGCCGCCAGTTTGTCATCAAAGCTGAGTACAGAGTGGTAGTCATTACCCACAGCCGTTTTCGCCGCACCGGTCAAGGTTGCCGCATCAATGATTAACTTCGCTTTTTCTCTGCTGGCATCAATTAAACCATCAGCCAACACCAGACGACCTTCCGCATCCGTATTCATCACTTCAACAGATTTGCCATTGCGGTAACGAATAATATCACCCAGTTTAAAGGCGTTACCACTGACCATGTTATCCGCTATGCAGAGGAACAGTTTAACCCGTTGTTTCAAGCCACGACTGATTGCCAGCGCCAATGCACCTGTCAGAGTTGCTGCTCCCCCCATATCCGATTTCATGGAATCCATAAAGGAAGATTGTTTCAGGCTGTAGCCGCCAGTATCAAATGTGACGCCTTTACCTACCAGGCAGGCAAATACCGGCGCTTGTGGGTTGTCAGTTGGGTTGTAATCCAACGCCAATAAGATCGGATCACGAGAAGAACCACGGCCAACGGTGTGAATACCCATATAGCCCTGTTCACGTAAATCTTCGCCTTTAATAATGCGATAACTTACTGACTCACCAGCCATACCACACATCAGATCAATCGCACGCTTCGCCAATTGTTCCGGCCCAAGCTCTTCCGCTGACATATTGATGGTGTCACGCACCCAATCAATAATTTTAATTCTGCTTTCCAGCTCCTGTTTTTCAGCCGCGGGCAATTGAGGCCATTCGATAGAGCGATTACCTTTTGGCGCACGGAACCCTTGCCAGAAAGCCCAACTTTTCTCCAAGTCCCAACCTTCGCCAACCAGAGCCACATGACGAATTCCCTGCCCGTCAATTTTACGCCCGGCACGTTGAACCACCCCTAATTTACCTTTACCAACCAGGTGAATCATCACCCCTTGCTCACTGGAACTAATCAGCGCTTTTTCACCCCAGCAAGCTGCTGCTGGTTCATAAGACAGTGTTATTGGCATGATTTGTTTGGTCATTCTTTTCTCACCTCTTATTATTACCGCTTAATGGCAGTAAGGAGCTTACTCAAGCTTCTACCTACATAATTCTTCGCCTGCCCGATATTCATCCTACAAAAAAACCGGCCAAAGCCAGTTTTTCAGAAGTTCAGCCTAACTTAAAACGATGACAGATAAATAACAAATTAATGCTATTTGTTATTCAAACTCATCCAACCAAACGAGAAGGATCGCTTCTAAAATCTTTTCATTGGATTTCTCAGGCACATCATCAAAATCGTCCAGCTCGCAAATCCACTGATGCATATCAGTAAAGCGAACCGTTTTTGGATCCACCTCTGGAAATTTGTCATATAGCGCTTCACCGATCTCACGGCTATTGGACCATTTCAGGCTCATTTATTTTTCTCCTGCCAATCAGTGCTCACGGGCATGGTTAATGGTGTATTTTGGAATTTCTACCACCAAATCTTCGTCAGAAACTTTAGCCTGACAACTCAGACGACTTTCCGGCTCTAGCCCCCAAGCTTTATCCAGCATGTCATCTTCCAGTTCAGAGCTCTCTTCCAGTGAATCGAAACCTTCACGAACGATACAATGGCAAGTTGTGCAAGCACAGGATTTTTCACAAGCATGCTCAATTTCAATCCCATTGCGCAATGCAACATTCAGAATGGATTCCCCCTCTTTGGCTTCCAGAACTGCGCCATCAGGGCAAAGATCGTTATGAGGTAAAAATACAATTTTCGGCATAATTAAATCTCGTCCACAGAATGGCCCGCCAACGCCCGACGAATAGATGAATCCATCCGGCGTGCAGCGAATTCCTGCGTTTGCTTATCCAGTTGTTTAATTGCGTTTTCAATAATTTCAGGATCATTGCCCTGAACGCTTTTTATAAGTATTTCTACGGCAGCATCAATTGCCGCCTGTTCTTGTTCACTCAGTAGATCGGCATCTTTTTCTAACGCACCGGTGACACTTTCCAGTACCCGTGCCGCTTCAACTTTTTGTTCTGCCAGTTGGCGCGCATTGATATCTTCCTGAGCATTCGCCATAGAGTCTTTTATCATGCGAGCAATTTCTTCATCAGATAAGCCATAGGAAGGCTTTACCTGAATAGAAGCTTCGACGCCAGTGGATTTCTCCAACGCACTGACACTCAACAAGCCATCAGCATCGACCTGGAAAGTAACCCGGATATGGGCCCCACCAGCCGGTAATGGCGGAATACCACGTAGAGTAAAACGGGCCAGTGAACGGCAATCACTTACCAATTCTCTTTCCCCTTGCACTACATGAATACTCATTGCACTCTGGCCGTCTTTGAAGGTGGTGAATTCCTGCGCTTTGGCAACCGGAATGGTCGTGTTACGTGGGATAACTTTTTCAACCAAACCTCCCATCGTTTCCAGCCCAAGTGAAAGCGGAATCACATCCAACAACAACATGTCGCTATCTGGCTTGTTACCCACCAGAATATCCGCCTGAATCGAAGCCCCCACAGCCACCACTTTATCTGGATCAATGGAAGTCAGCGGTTCGCGGCCAAAAAATTCACCAACCCTATGACGAACCAGCGGTACACGGGTTGAACCACCCACCATAACCACCTGTAAAACTTCATCCGCAGAGACTTCTGCATCTTTCAATGCCCGGCGACTTGCCAGTAAAGTCCGTTTTATCAATGGTGTTATCAGGGCTTCAAATTCGCAACGGGTGATTTTACCCTGCCAACCGGCAATGTTTATCTCTGCAATATCAGCATCACTCAAGGCGATTTTTACCTGAGTAGCCATATCCAATAGCTGACGTTGCAGACTATGGTCATCTCGATTATCAATCCCTGCCTGTTCACGTATCCAGTCAGCCAGTATCAAATCGAAATCATCACCACCCAGTGCGGTGTCACCACCGGTTGCCAGCACTTCAAAGACACCACGGCTTAGCCGAAGAATAGAAATGTCAAATGTACCGCCGCCTAAATCATAAACCGCAATCACACCTTCTTGACCAGAATCCAGTCCATAAGCAATCGCAGCCGCAGTCGGTTCATTAAGTAAGCGCAAAACATGTAACCCGGCTAAACGCGCCGCATCTTTTGTTCCCTGACGCTGTGCATCATCAAAGTAGGCAGGAACCGTGATCACAACACCGTCAAGCTTACCATCCAGTGTTTCTTCTGCACGCTGCGCCAGCGATTTAAGAATTTCAGAAGAAACCTGAATAGGATCGACCAAACCTGTTGAGGTGTTGATTAACGGCAACCCGTTTTCACTCGCTTGAAATTGATAAGGAAGATTTGGATAACGTTGCTGAATGTCAGCCAGAGAGCGTCCCATCATACGTTTTACTGAGCTGATGGTATTCGCAGGATCACACGCAGCCTGTTGACGGGCCCGCCAACCAATTTCAGGGCCCTTTTCATGGTAGCGAACAACCGAAGGAAGCAGGTCACGATCTTCACTATCCATCAATGTTTCCGCTTGCCCACTGCGAACAGTGGCAACTAATGAATGTGTCGTGCCTAAATCAATACCGACAGCTAAACGACGTTGATGTGGTGCAGCGGATAAACCCGGCTCGCTAATTTGTAATAAAGCCATATACGCCTTCCTTAAAAGTCGTCCAATAAACGTTCTTCTAGTTGCTCAACATGCTGTTGCAATTTATCCAAAAAACGTAATTTACGCACCGTATCGGCTGCTTGCTCCCACTGCTGTTCATCCAATTGCTGCACCATTAACTGATTACGGGTTTTAATCATCCCATTCAGGCGAGCGGCAAAATCAGCCAATGCCACTTCTGCATTGGTTTCACTGGCAATACATTCCAATTCTTCCCGCAACATAAGCTGTTCCATCAGGAAAGCATTGTCATTCATAGTGTGCTGTTCATTGGCTAAATCAAAACCATGCAGAGAGAGCATATATTCAGCGCGTTTCAGTGGATGTTTAAGCGTTTGATAACCATCATTGATAGTCACTGCCTGCTGCAATGCCAGCATTTTTTCACGCTCTGGCTGACTAGCAAAGCGATCCGGATGAAACTGACGCTGCAATTCTTGATAACAGCTTGCCAGTTGTTCACGATCAACAGCATAACGAGCCGGCAGCCCAAATAAAGTGAAATAGTCCATAATCTAAACTTACTCTGGATTTGGCCGAAAAACGGAATTAAACGTTAAAACTCTCTCCACAACCACATTCGCTGGAAACATTTGGGTTGTTGAATTTAAAGCCTTCATTAAGGCCCTCTTTAACAAAATCCAGTTCCGTACCGTCGAGATAGACCATGCTCTTGCCATCTACGATAACTTTGACACCCTTATCTTCAAACACAGTGTCATCTTCGTTAATCATATCGGCAAATTCAAGCAGATAGGCCATACCTGAGCAGCCTGATGTTCTGACGCCCAGACGCAAACCAACACCTTTTCCACGGTGACTCAGGAATGACGAAACGCGTTGTGCGGCACTTTCTGTAAGGGAAATTGACATACAACAACCTCACTTATTAAAACCAGCAAAGGCGGATACCGGATGGTATGTAACAGCCCGTATCCACCAAATTTTTTTCTATTTTCTTATTATCAAGGGCAATTATTTGCCCTGGCATTTACTTTTGTAATCCGCAATCGCTGCTTTAATCGCATCTTCTGCCAGAATAGAACAGTGGATTTTCACCGGCGGCAGTTCTAATTCATCGGCAATTTCAGTATTTTTAATCGCTTCTGCCTGCTCCAGAGATTTGCCCTTCATCCATTCAGTGACTAAAGAGCTGGAAGCAATCGCAGAACCGCAACCGTAAGTTTTGAAACGCGCATCTTCAATAATGCCTTCATTATTGACTTTAATTTGCAGTTTCATCACATCACCACACGCAGGGGCACCGACCATGCCGCTGCCAACCATTGGATCTTCACTATCGAAAGAACCGACGTTACGTGGATTTTCATAGTGATCAATTACTTTTTCGCTGTAAGCCATGTTATTACTCCTGAAACCATCTGATTAATGATGAGACCATTCGATACTATTTAGATCCACACCTTGTCTAAACATTTCCCACAGTGGAGAAAGTTCACGCAGGCGGCCAATAGATTTGTGAATCAATTCAATGGCGTAGTCGATCTCTTCTTCTGTCGTAAAGCGCCCTAAAGAGAAACGGATAGAGCTGTGAGCCAGTTCGTCATTCATCCCCAACGCACGCAATACGTAGGAAGGCTCCAAGCTGGCAGAAGTACATGCAGAACCCGAAGAAACCGCCAGATCTTTTAATGACATCATCAGTGATTCACCTTCAACATAGTTGAAGCTGACATTCAGAATATGCGGTGCGCCGTGCTCTAAATCTCCGTTAAGGAAGACCTCTTCGATATCTTTGATACCCTGCCACAGACGCAACCGCAGACCACGCAGACGCTGAGATTCACTCTCCATTTCCTGTTTGGCAATACGGTAAGCTTCACCCATACCCACAATCTGATGAACAGGCAAAGTACCAGAACGCATCCCACGTTCATGACCGCCACCATGTTGTTGTGCTTCAATGCGAATGCGGGGTTTACGGCGAACGTACAGTGCGCCAATCCCCATCGGCCCATAAATCTTATGGGCCGAGAAAGACATCAAATCAACTTTCAGTTTGGTTAAGTCAATTGGCAGTTTGCCTACGCTCTGAGTAGCATCAACATGGAAAATAATTCCGCGGCTGCGACACATTTCACCGATAGCGGTAATATCCTGTACCACGCCAATTTCATTGTTAACATGCATGATAGAAATCAGAATGGTGTCATCACGCACCGCGGCTTCCAGATCGTTTAAATCAATCAACCCGTTGCTCTGAGGTGCCAAATAAGTGACTTCAAATCCTTCACGTTCCAATTGACGGCAAGTATCCAGCACCGCTTTATGTTCGGTTTTGCTGGTGATGATGTGTTTGCCCTTTTTCTGGTAAAAATTAGCCGCCCCTTTAATGGCAAGATTGTCAGATTCCGTTGCGCCAGAAGTAAAAACAATTTCTCGCGGATCCGCACCGACTAAATCAGCAATCTGATTACGGGCAATATCAACCGCTTCTTCAGCCTGCCAGCCAAAACGGTGTGAACGAGAAGCGGGGTTACCAAATATCCCGTCCCTAGTCAGATAGTTCATCATCTTTTCAGCAACACGCGGATCAACCGGTGTCGTTGCTGAGTAGTCTAAATAAATTGGTAATTTCATTACTCACATGCTCCCTACTTCTAATACTTCAATTCATCACAAGTTCTGCTTATGGGCGCAGATTGACATTAATTGTTTCTTGTGCTCTGCCGTTAGGTGCACGGCGTTTATCGTTATCCTGGCGATCAGCAACGTCCAATACTTCTTGGTTATTGACCAATTCTTCTAAACTGATACTGCTCAGGAAACCGGTAATACGATCACTTAAATCGCGCCATAAAGCATGAGTCAGGCAACGATCACCGCCCTGACATCCTTCTCTACCCTGACAACGGGTAGCATCTACCGATTCATCAACAGCAAAAATCACTTCGGAAACAACAATTTCACTGGAATCTTTGCCCAATAAATAACCGCCACCCGGACCACGGACACTTGAAACCAGACCATTTTTGCGCAGGCGAGAAAATAACTGTTCAAGATAGGAGAGGGAAATACCCTGACGTTCAGAAATGTCGGCCAATGGTACCGGACCTTCTTGTGAGTGTAACGCCACATCAAGCATAGCAGTTACTGCATAACGCCCTTTAGATGTCAATCTCATAAATGAATTACCCCGTGGTGAAATATGAAGAAATTGTGTCATTCCTGAGTGTTTTAGTCAACTATTTAACCTAGTAATTTACTCAACTATTTCTTCGCCCATTTTTCAACGGAGGACAAGATGCCACGCAAAATATTCAGTTCCTGCGCTTCAGGCCGGGCACGGGTAAAAAGCCGCCTTAATCTATTCATTATTTGGCCTGGGTGTGCTTTTCGGATAAAACCAGAATCATTTAACACAGATTCGAGATGATGATAAAAGCGTTCCATATCATCAGATAATGGATATTCCACTTCATCGGTTTTTTGCTCATTTTTATCCTGACGCGCCAAATAGGCCATACGGATTTCATAACTAACAAGTTGAACCGCCATTGCCAGATTTAATGAACCGTACTCTGGGTTAGTTGGAATATTCAGATGATAATGGCACTTCTGCAATTCTTCATTGGTCAACCCTACCCGCTCACGGCCAAAAACTATGGCAACCGACGCGTGTACAGCCTCCTGAACACTACGCTCACCACATTCACGAGGCTCGACCACCGGCCATGATAACGTTCTGGAACGGGCGCTGGTACCAATCACCAAGCCGCAACCCGCCAGCGCTTTATCCAAACTATCGACAATCGTCGCATGACCAATAACATCACTAGCACCCGCAGAAAGTGCAATCGCATGAGAGTCTGGCAGAACCAAAGGATTAACCAGATAAAGATTGGTTAATCCCATTGTTTTCATTGCCCGGGCGGTTGACCCCATATTTCCAGTGTGGGAAGTTTCAACCAGGATAATGCGGATATTTTCTAACATGACAACTTCTGAATAGTCTGGATAATTATAAGAGTCAAATATCTTAACACAGCATTAGTCATTTTTCCGAATTACTGCTATACTACGCGCCGATTAATTACCCGTTCTTTAACATCCTGGTGGAAGATATCCCATGCATCCGATGCTGACTATCGCTATACGCGCAGCGCGTAAAGCCGGCAACTTAATTGCCAAAAATTATGAAACTCCCGATGCGGTTGAAGCTAGCCAAAAAGGCAGTAACGACTTTGTTACCAACGTTGACAAAGCCGCAGAAGCGCTCATTATCGACATTATTCGCAAATCTTATCCCAAACACTCGATTATTACTGAAGAGAGTGGCGAGCTGCTAGGCGAAGATGCTGATATTCAATGGGTAATCGATCCACTGGATGGCACGACTAACTTTATCAAACGCCTCCCTCACTTCGCCGTTTCTATTGCAGTACGCATTAAAGGCCGTACTGAAGTTGCGGTTGTTTATGACCCAATGCGCAATGAGCTTTTCACCTCAACCCGTGGTCAAGGGGCGCAGTTGAATGGCTACCGTCTGCGTGGTACCAATGCCCGTGATCTGGATGGCACTATTCTGGCAACAGGTTTCCCATTCAAAGCAAAACATCATTCCACTGTTTTTATTAATACTTTGGGTAAATTATTTGTTCGTTGTGCTGACTTCCGTCGTACAGGCTCCGCTGCACTGGATTTGGCTTATGTTGCGGCTGGTCGGGTGGATGGTTACTTTGAAATTGGCCTAAAACCGTGGGATTTTATGGGTGGCGAACTGTTAGTTCGTGAATCTGGCGGTATCGTAACTGATTTCGTTGGCGGTCATAATTATATTCATTCCGGCAACATTGTTGCAGGTAATCCACGCGTTGTTAAAGATATTCTGGCTGAAATGCGTAACGAATTATCAGAAGCATTGAAACGTTAATTCCAGTTAATTTCAAATAAGAATTGCAAGACGGTAATCAGGTAGACTGCAAAAATGCGGTCTACCCCGCTCCTGCAATATCATTTAGCAACAAAAACCATTGTTACCCCGCTAACCAGTAAACAGCTTCATAAGGCTGTAGCTGCATATCTTTTGCAGGTAAATGGTTTTCAGGATAGTTCCCCATCAATTTAACCCATGAACAATCGGATAAAGAAGCGTCCAGCGACCATTCCTGCACTTCAACACTGAGATTAGCAATAACCAACAACGTCTGATTTTCCCAACGACGCACATAGCACCAAAGAGAAGGATGAGATGGTAATAAGTCTTCATAGCTGCCATAAGTCAATACAGGATATTCCTTACGCAACTTGATTAAACGGGCATAACAATGAAAAACTGAATCATCATCCTGCATAGCGTTTTCAGCATTCACATCCTGGTAATCACTATTCAGCGCTATCCACGGCTCCCCTTGAGTAAACCCTGCATTAGCAGTCGTATCCCACTGCATTGGCGTTCGCCCATTATCACGAGATTTCTTCGCTAAGACTGATAAGATTTGTTGTTTATCATTGCCCTGCTCAATCTTCTCTTGATAAATATTTAAACTTTCTATATCCCGGTACTCTTCAATATGAGAGAAGTGAGGGTTAGTCATTCCCAGCTCTTCCCCTTGATAGATATAAGGGGTTCCCTGCATACCATGCAGTACCATTGCTAACATTTTAGCGGACGGCACCCGCCAAACACCTTCACCGCCAAAGCGTGAAACAATACGGGGTTGATCGTGATTACACCAGAACAGCGCATTCCATGCCCGTTCGTACATGCCTTGCTGCCACTTGGCAAAAATTTTCTTCAATTCAATAAAATCGGGTGGCGCTGCAACCCATTTTTCACCATTAGGATAATCGACTTTTAAGTGATGAAAAGCAAAAACCATCGACAACTCTTCACCATCTAATGAAGAATAGCGATGACAATGTTCCAGTGAAGTAGAGGACATTTCCCCGACGGTCATCACTCCGGTAGGCTGGAATACCTCTCTGTTCATTTCTTGCAGAAATTCATGAATACGCGGGCCATCAGTGTAGAACTGACGCCCATCCCCCTGAGTTGATTCAGGGAAATCTTGCTGCTTAGAAACCAAGTTAATGACATCCAGACGGAAACCATCAACACCAAGGCCAGCCCAGAATTCGCAAATCTTTTTCAGTTCAGCCCGTACGGGTTCATGTTCCCAGTTTAGATCAGCCTGCTCAACAGCAAACAGGTGCAAATAATACTGCTTGCTTGCTTCATGCCACGCCCAAGCATTACCACCAAATTTTGACAACCAATTATTAGGCGGGATTCCAGGTACCCCATCCCGCCAAATGTAATATTGCCGATAAGGGCTATCAATATCTTGCGCTTGTTTAAACCAAGGATGTTGAGTCGAGGTATGGTTGAAAACAATATCCACGATGACACGGATATCACGTTGATGTGCCTCATCAACCAAACGCTTAAAATCATCCATTGAGCCGTAAGCCGGATCAATCGCATAATAATCAGCGACATCATAACCGTTATCTACCTGTGGTGAGAGGTAAAAAGGCGTCACCCAAATAGCATCTACGCCCAGTTTCTTCAAATAATCAAGCCGGTAAGTAATGCCATTAAGATCGCCTGTTCCGCTACCCGTAGTATCCTGGAAACTCTTAGGATATATCTGATAGATGACGCCTTGTAACCACCACGGAATGATTTTGTCCATCAAAAACACCTTATTAATATATTTCCTGAATTGAATAACCAAATGGTTATTTTTATATCTGTTACTTGTGAAGATTTAACAGCATTATTCAACAGCTAACATACCGGTCATATTCTTCTTTCGATAAACAACGGTCGTGAGAATCAACGGAACAATGATGGCGACAAGCATAGCTAATGCGTAAATTAGCCAAAATTGCGGCTTGATCGAAAGAATACCTGGCAGCCCACCCACGCCAATACCGTTTGCCAATACACCACTCAACCCACAAATCAACCCAGCTAAACCGGAACCAATCATGGCACAGAACATAGGAAATCGATATTTAATGTTAATACCGTACATTGCCGGCTCAGTAACGCCCAAATAGGCGGAGATAGCCGCAGGTACGGATAATTCACGTTCATTATGCTTCTTACTGACTAAAATAATACCAACAACCGCCGATCCCTGAGCAATATTGGATAATGCAATAATAGGCCAGATCGGTGTTCCACCTATACTTTGAACCATCTGCATATCTATAGCTAATGTGGTCTGATGTATACCGGTAATCACCAACGGCGCGTAAAAGAATCCAAATAAAGCTGCACCAATAGGAGCAAAACTTCCGGTCATCAACGCCTTAACAACCCAAGCTACCCCATCACCAAGTAACCGACCAAATGGCCCAATAAGACTATGTGCTAAAAAGGTTGCCAATATTAACGAGACTACTGGAACAATCACCAAATAGAGATAACTAGGAACCACCCGTTTTAACTGAACTTCAATCCACCCCAAAGTAATACCCGCCAAAAGTGACGGAATAACCTGCGCCTGATAACCCACTTTTCCAATCGTGAACAGGCCGAAATTCCATATATCAGGGATTTGTTGCCCTAAATAATAAGAGTTCATTAATTGCGGCGAGACCAGTGTTATTCCCAATATAATGCCTAATATCGGTGTTCCACCCATCATCCTAACCGCCGACCAACAAATACCCACTGGCAGATAGAAGAATATTGCCTCTCCTAGCAGCCATAAAAAATCATATATCGTTTTCCAAATAGGATATATTTGAGCTAAAGTTTTGCCTTCACTAAAAGGAATATCACCAATAATGTTACGGAAACCTAGAATAAGCCCACCGCTAATTAATGCTGGTAAGAGAGGAAAAAATATTTCCGCAAACTTAGAAATGAAGCGCTCTTGCCATTTCATGTTTTTCTTCTCAACCTGCTGTTTATCTTTTTTATTCAATTCAGATTGACCAAGATAACGATTTAAAACCTGATAATAATCACCAACATTCGTGCCTATCACTACCTGGAATTGCCCTGCATTGGTAAAACAGCCTTTAACCATCGGCAAATTCTTTATCTCATCCGGCTTGGCTTTAACTGGTTCAACTAATATAAACCTCAATCGGGTAATACAATGAGTTACACTGGCTATATTTTCACAACCACCGATTAATGTAATTAGTTTTTCTATATCTTTAGAATTTATTTTGTTTTTCATAATAGCCAGTCATCATAAGTTAGTATCAATTACTAATTAGCATGCTTAGTAAACTAATTTTATCCTAATATCATTTGGTTATGCTTGTCATGGGAACGTTCCCAAAAGTGGGTTGAAGATCACATTGAGACGGAAATATTTCTTATTTTTAAGCCAACTTACTCGGAATGATTACTTGTTGTTTTGGGTATTGACGATTTATTTGAGCAATTAATTGACCAACCGCATATTTACCCGCCTCACCATAACCCAAATCAATAGAAAGCGTGTTAGGGTATAAAAAATTCAATAAAGGTGTATTACCAATGCTACCTATTTGTATATCTTCCCGATTATTTTGCTGCAAATATTTATATGCACCTAATGCCAAACTATCGGTTGCACAGATTAAAGCTGTCGTTTTCTCTCTCAATACCTTATTAACATGCTGAAACCCACTCTGATAGCTTAAATCACATTGAACAGCAAGCGGAAGCAAATCTTGCTGTTCACAACAAGTTAGATAAGATTGATGGCGAAGAAAACCTGTCGTGGTATCACAATCATCTACGCCAAGAAAACTAATATCTCTGTGCCCCCGCTGATAGAATTCATTCATCAATAAACGAACAGCACCAATATCGTCATAACATACAGAAGAAAAACCTGTATATTCACGGGCAAATACCACCATTTTGTCACGCCAAGGGAAGAGGGACTCTTCTGACAATCCGGTAAAACCGAACAAAATAATGCCATCTGCATGACGTAATGCCAACTGACGTAGATGTTCCTGTAAAAGCTGTGGATCAAAATTACTTTCCATAATAATGGGGTCGTAACCATGCTGGTAAAACAGGGGTAACATAGTACTTATCGATAAATTCTCTGAAAAAGATCCCAGACGCGACACAACTAAGGCAATGATTTTGTCACTCTTTATTCGCATCGCTCTTGCTGATTTAGATGGAATAAAATTATTTTGTTGGATAATCGTTTCAACTCTTTCACGTGCTTGTGGGCTTACACTATTCTCATTGTTTAATACTCGCGAGACGGTTGATTTACTGACATTAGCCAAGCGAGCGATATCTTTTATTGTTAATTTATTCAACATGATATCTCATAAAAATCTTATTGAGGCATTTAGTTTCTTACAAAAATATTGTAAGAAACTAAATGTATATTGTTAATAATTATGAGCTTTAACCTGTGGTCGTACGAAAATAGCAGGAAAAGCAACCAAAGCCATCATCCAGAAAATGCCACTGTGCAGATAATCATACATAAATCCAGCAATTACCGTCATGACAGCGATACCTCCCCCCATTGCCAACGCGGAATAAGCCGCCTGTAAACACACAATTTCCCCTTCTCTTCTTGCACCGATAAAACGCATCGCTGCCAAATGGCAGACAGTGAACGTACCACAATGCAAAATTTGAACGATAATCAACACTGGTAATGAGGTGAATGTTCCCATCAATCCCCAGCGAACAACGCCACATATGCCAGAAAGCAGCAAAAGATTACGAGCATTCCAACGCCGAAATAATTTATTACTCAAAGTAAAAATAATAACTTCAGCCACTACGCCCAATGACCAGAGATAACCGACTACCGAGGCAGAATAGCCTGCATTTTTCCAGTAAATCGCACTGAAGCTGTAATATCCCGCATGAGCCGCCTGCAATAAAGCGACACATAACAGGAACCGACATACCGGTTTTTCAGACAACAACTGCTTAAATGACACAACATCCACTTTGGCGGATTTGACTTCACCAACAGGCATGATAGAGGGCCTAAGTAATGTCACCAACAACGTAGAGAAGACGCTAAACAATATCGTGATGAGGATGGCACGATGTCCCCAGACAGAGATCAATTCCCCGGTTAATGCTGAGCTGATAATAAAGGCAATTGAACCCCAACCCCGTATCTTGCCGTAATCAAAAGGAAATTGTTTTTGCCATGTTCCCGCCAGCGCATCACTCAATGGCATCATCGGCGAAAAAAATAGATTGAAGCCAACCATGACGAACAGGAGCCACGCCCAATGATTTCCTAATGTAAAGCCAACGATGAAAATAAAGGTTATCAATGCTGATATACGTAGCGCAAAAATAAGTTTTGCGGGATCTTTAACTGTAGGTGCGATTAATAAACTGCCCAAGAAACGGGAAATCAAACCTGCACCCAATAGAACCCCTATCATATCGTGCTCTATACCTTCACCCTGTAGCCAAGTTGCCCAGAAAGGTAAAAATATCCCGTAAGAAAAGAAATATGTGAAGTAATCTAACGCCAGCCAGCGCGTCGATCGAATAACCATTAGTCCTCCCTGGTAAAAAATGCAAAAAACCCGCCCTTACCTAACTTGATTAGCTCAAGAAATTAAGATACTGAGAGTTATCTTGAAGTAGATATTCCCGGGGGAAAATCCACGCATCACTCCTCAATATCCCACTTAAGCAAACAATGTTAGCCGGAGCAGGTTTTGTAATGACTTATTGAAATTTTAATTTATGCGTAAACCGGATATCTTGCGCAAATAGCCAGAACTTTCTGCTTAGTTGTTTCAATAGTCGCTTCATCATTGATGTTGTCCAATACATCACACATCCAGCCAGCCAATTCACGCGCTTCTGCTTGTTTAAAGCCACGGCGGGTAATCGCAGGCGTACCAATACGCACACCAGAAGTTACAAATGGGCTCTTCGGATCATTAGGCACGCTATTTTTGTTTACCGTAATGTTGGCTCGACCCAACGCAGCATCGGCATCTTTACCAGTGATGTCTTTATCAACCAGATCCAGCAGGAACAGGTGGTTCTCTGTACCGCCAGAAACTACTTTGTAACCACGTGCCAAAAACACCTCAACCATCGCTTTCGCGTTATCAGCAACCTGATGTTGATACGCTTTGAACTCTGGTTCCATTGCTTCTTTCAATGCCACCGCTTTGCCTGCAATCACATGCATCAGGGGTCCACCCTGACAGCCAGGGAACACTGAAGAGTTCAGCTTCTTATACAGATCTTCGTCGCCGCCTTTCGCCAAGATCAAACCACCACGTGGACCCGCCAGTGTTTTGTGCGTCGTGGTAGTCACGATGTGGGCATGAGGAACTGGGTTAGGATATACTCCTGCGGCAATCAGGCCGGCAACGTGTGCCATATCAACGAACAAATAAGCACCAATGCTGTCTGCAATTTCACGCATTTTTGCCCAGTCAACCACACCGGAATAAGCCGAGAAACCGCCGATAATCATCTTTGGCTGATGTTTTTGAGCTTGTGCCGCGATATCGTCATAATCGATTTTACCGCTTTCATCGATGCCGTAAGGCACAACGTTATATAACTTACCAGAGAAGTTAACCGGAGAGCCGTGGGTCAAATGACCGCCATGTGCCAAATTCATCCCCAGAACCGTATCGCCCGGTTGCAACAAAGCCATATAAACTGCCGCATTCGCTTGAGAACCAGAATGTGGTTGAACATTGGCATAATCAGCACCAAACAGCGCCTTAGCACGATCGATAGCTAATTGTTCAACAACGTCTACATATTCACAACCACCGTAATAGCGTTTACCCGGATAACCTTCGGCATATTTGTTAGTGAGTTGAGAGCCCTGTGCCTGCATAACTCTTGGGCTGGTATAGTTTTCAGAGGCAATTAATTCGATATGTTCTTCCTGACGAACAACTTCTTGCTCCATCGCCTGCCATAGTTCGGGATCATAACTAGCAATATTCATTTCACGCTTTAACATTGGGTTCTCCTAACTCAGCTAACTTCTCTTCAAACAACACCCCAAGGGGCCGAATGGCACACAGTGTAAACCCTTTTCACCTAATGAGATAGTCTTGACAAAATATTTTACGCAAACGATTGCATATCGATTGCAAGCAAAGTATCTGCTCCAAAGTAGGGTAATGAAAATTACGCTCCATTTTTCCTCTTTGTCAGAATTTACGGCCCAAAGAAGTCCCTTCCTTAGTACAAATATCCATTATGACTATTTTTTTACCATAAAGACCACATTCTATATTTACAAGGCCCCCAAAAAAGTATAAGTTGCATTTTAATTACATGTTATAAATTTCATTACCCACTTGAAAGAAATTCAGGAGCTTCACCATGCTGGATAGCCAAACTATTGCAACTGTCAAATCAACGATTCCATTACTTTCTGCTACTGGCCCAAAACTGACTGCTCATTTTTACGAGCGGATGTTCAAGCACAATCCTGAGTTGAAAAACATTTTTAATATGAGTCATCAACTTAATGGCGATCAGCGTGAAGCTCTGTTCAATGCGATCTGCGCCTATGCAGCCAATATTGATAACCTAGAAGTACTACTGCCGGCAGTGGAAAAAATTGCTCATAAACACGCCAGTTTGAATATCCAACCAGCGCATTATCAGATTGTCGGTACTCATCTGTTGGCAACATTGGATGAAATGTTCCAGCCGGGAAATGAAATTCTGGATGCCTGGGGAAAAGCTTATGGCGTGCTCGCTGATGTTTTTATCAATCGTGAAGAGCAAATCTATCATAGCGGAGAATCAACAGATGGTGGCTGGCGTGGCTTACGTCCATTCCGTATCAGCCGGAAAGAGGTAAAAAGTGAGGTAATTTGCAGCTTTGAATTTATACCACAGGATGGCGGGAAAGTGATGGATTACAAACCTGGTCAGTATCTGAGCATTTATCTGGAAGATGATAATTTTGCTAACCGAGAAATTCGCCAGTATTCACTGACGGCAGCCCCAAACGGTTCCAGCTACCGGATTGCGATTAAACGTGAGCCACAAGGAATCGTTTCCAACCATATGCACGATAAAATGCAAGAAGGCGATACCGTCTGGCTGGCCGCTCCACGCGGTGATTTTTTCCTTGATATTAAACCAGAAACGCCGGTTACTTTGATTTCTGCGGGCGTTGGCCTGACACCCATGATGAGTATGTTGCATCACCTCCACCAGCAAAACCATAATAGCCAAATCAACTGGTTACATGCGGCGGAACACGGCGGCCATCACGCGTTTAGCAATGAAGTCGCAACGATGGCGCAGGCAATGCCGAATTTTGACAGCACAATTTGGTACCGCGAACCAAGGAATGAAGATCAACAAGGTCTTCATTATCAACACAAAGGTTTTATGGATCTGGCAGTTCTGAATGAGGCATTGAAAACAGAAGGAATGCACTTCTATTTCTGTGGTCCAGTTCCCTTTATGCAATATGTAGCGAAACAGTTATTGGATATGAGAATTGATAAACAATTTATTCACTATGAATGTTTTGGTCCACACAAAGTGATTTAAATTTTCAGCTTAATATTAAAAACGTTATACAGTGATAATAGCCAATAAAGTGAAGTGAACAGAAACTATCTTTAATTTATAGACTCTGATATTCAATATTCATCTGTATTGAATGTGCTTAATGTGACCGAAAAAACCAATTCATCACTATTTTAGAGACCTTATGGCGTTTGTTTATCATGGAGCCCGTCCCAATTGGACGTCAGCTCCATTGATTTCAAAAGTCATGGGTAAATTTACTCTGACTGGCAATTAATTTTGCTCCACAGGCTGTTTGCATTCCTTCAAGCGCAATAGGTTTTCCTTTATATTTTAAAGAACCAGCACCCTGAATAATAGGAAATACACCTTGACATTGAGGACACTCGACCAAATCTTCTTGACCTGCTATAGGAACACCATTGTGAGTATATTCATCAATAGCGGTAATAACCTTACCGCCATGATCTGTCGTATCGCCTAACAGAATAACCGCTTTTGACATGAAAGTTCTCCCTCGTTTTTCGATTGGTAAATAACATCACTCCCATTAAACTTCGGTAATTAATGGCAGTAATCCCAGATTCACCAACTGAATTTCAACATCATTGGATTTATCAATATCATCCTGATCTCTTCCATCAAAAATGCCTTTTTTGGTAATAATCAAGCTGCCAACCTGTTCATTATTTTGATACACAGGAAGCACATCCTCCGCCATAGGAAGATAGGATTTATCAATAATGCGGGGCTGGTAAAGCATCCAACCAACACTGAGGCGATCAGGGAAAACTTGTTTGCCTTTTAAGGTATAGCCGTTAGTTTCCACTTGAATATAAGGAAAATCACGACTGGCAGCTAAGTATTTAACTAAATCAATTAATCGGATGACATCAAGTTGATGGCTGTTAATACTTAGATTTAGTTCCAGCCAAACCCAGTTAGGGCTGGCAGTTCGCATTTTTTTATACATAATACCACTATCTAATTCATCCTTTTCACCATCCCATATCCCAGTAATAAGCGCTGGAAAATCTTTTTTATAATCTTTTTCAAAATCTTTTATAGCAACCTCAGTTGGCCCCTCCTCATCGAACACAATATATTTTAGAGCATCCTTTCGGGAGTAACCAGTTAAGTACCAAGTTTTTTTCAGGTTAAAAAAGACATCAATTTGACGTGTAATATGAAACAAATCTATCAACGCAGTATGGGCGGTAATAGTTTCCTGCTGTTCATAACGTACATTGATTTTTAAATGAATTATTGTCATGTTGACCTCGAATTAAAAGAAACTATCGCAGGGGGTATAGTGAACACTGATATTTTTATGATCACTAAATTGCACTTTAAAATATTCATAACTAATCGGCTGTAAAAAGTGCCATTCCACATGAGGGGTACCATCCAAAACGTTACAGACTGTTTGATGCCTTTGGGCTTGCCTTATGGCTGAAAAAACACCTTTCCACCATTTCTTAGGTTCCTCATCACTCTTAAAAAACTGGTCATACCGCGCTTTAGCCTCCAGAAACAGGCAATATGCTGGCCGCCAGCCATCAAACGTCACTTTCAGGCATTGAAATTCCTGGATCATTTGTGTGACCGGGTTATATTTAGTTTTCGCAATAAATCGCTGATAGTTAATCGTGATAGCGCTCCAGCGACTAACCTTACGATATTTTTCACTTGTCACCGGAATAGCAAGGCAAGCCTTGCACGCTTTTTTAGTTTCCGTTTTTTCACATTCTTCCGTTTCAGACTGGGCTTTAGTTTGAACCGCACTGGTATCAACAAATTCATCCCCTAAATCATCATCCTCCCAAAAATCCGCATGCGCTTCGGCGCTCCAGACGATATTTCGATCTTCGTCGGTGATTTCAGGGCTTATCACAAAATCCGTTTTCTTATGGTGAATGTCGTCATCGTCTATAACGGATTTATCTTTACCGGCTTCCATAATACCGACTGCAATTAATACCCCGGCACAGGCGCTTGCGACATATTCAGCCGCACCCACGGCGACAGGGGCTAATAACGGTATTGGCATATTAACGTCTCCTGTTTATCTTATTTTTTGCAATACAAAGAATATCTTTAAACTGCTGCTCGGATTTTTGGTCAGGGGATTCCAAGGCTGTCTTGATTGGCAAGGCGTGCTGAAAATCAGGATTAAACGCAACCAGAGATAAATAGGATTGAATCAAATATTTATCCTGAAAGTTTAATGTCAGCAAATAATCATAAGCGGCCATTAGCCGTTCGTTCAGCGAAGATGGGGAAGGAATTAAACCCGCATGTTTGGTAAGAAGTTCAGCCTGTATACGATCAATCACCGTCTGTTTTTCCAGTTTGGTGATAATATCAAATTGTTCCTGAGTCAATTCAATCATAATGGAGCTCCTGACACCGAATAATAAGTGGTATTGTATTGATAAACCCATTTATCAATACAATGCGTAAATGCAGACAATTGCTCATGGCTAAAAATGTCACTGATGCGATGCAAAATACGGGGATCATAAAAACGTAGCAGTGCCGCCTGTTTTGTCGGCAATTGAATATTCAAATATGGCACAAGATGGTGGGTCAACTTATCTAATGATAGAGCGGTTAACAGCCATGATACTGCCGGATATGTTTCTTCAAGGGTTGATAATTTATCTTGCCACTGATGAGCGTATTCCATATCAAACAGCCACGGGCCTGCAAACGCAACTTTTGAATCTGGATAGTGCCGGAATAGTGGGTTGTTGATACCCGCGATATAATTAATTTCTTCACCAAAACAGCTCATATTGCAAACCATTCACCAACGCATAAAGCCGAACGCCGAGATGTTCTTTCTGATAATTAACCAGTTTTTCGCTTAATTCAGGTGTCATAATTACCCCCGGATAACGGTTATTGCTTCTTCAAGCTCAGCTTTCATCAAACAACTGAGACAAATTTCTTTAAGTAGTGCTTTAGCAACAGGAGTGGATATTTCAGCGCTGACCTGTTTCAGTTTATCCAGCATATCCGGCAGTTTTCCTCCCCAACCCGAACCTGTGCCCGGTGTTCCACTGGCAAAACTAATCCCGGCACTACTGCTGATACCACTGGCATCAATTTTAATAAAATGCCCCGCAGCCTGTAAGGTGAGCTCACTGCCGGCATCAATAACCACCTTCGCCCCGGAACTGAGATGAATTTCATTTCCACTTTGTACCAACAACGCATCGTCAGCTTTGATATGAAGTTTTTGCCCGGTTGAAACGGAAATATCATGCTTCGCCAGAACACGATATTCATTATCAACACGTAAGTGAGCGTCGTGTTTAATATGATGAGTCCGATTATGTGCAATATTGACCATTTCATCGTTTAAAATCTCAGTTTTCATATTCTTCTGAGCATGAATATAGATTTCTTCATCGCCTTTATCATCGTCAAAACGCAGTTCATTAAACCCTTCCCCTTTATGGGTTTTTGATCGGATTAACATTTGCGTTTTTGCCATCGGTAAACGGTTCGGTGGGATATTGACGGCATTATAGGTTCGTCCAGTAATAATCGGCTGGTCAGGATCGCCATGCATAAAATCAACCAGCACTTCCTGACCAACACGCGGGATGGTAATCATTCCCCAACCGTGTCCAGCCCAAGCTTGGCTAACTCTTATCCAGCAAGAACTTTGATCATTAAGCTTGCCATACCGATCCCAGGCAAATTGCACCCGTACCCGTCCATATTCATCACAAAATATTTCTTCTCCCTCTGGCCCCACCACGGTGGCAATTTGCAGGCCATCAATACTTGGCTTGGGGTAAGGCAAGGGACGCCATACCCGGTTGGGACTACCAAAGGTAAAACCATTCGTCAAAGTCGTCCCTCTGCTATCAAAATGAGATTCATCTGCTTGAGGTTGATGGCCACGGTGAGTAATTTGGATTATTTGCCACGGTGCATTAAATTTTTCTTTCGGATGATCAGTAAGCGTAAACCACATGCCCGGCAAGAGAGCAAAACTGTCACTTTGCCCACTGCCGAGCAAAGCATCATTACGCAACGCCTCCAACCGGTACTGACTTATCCGTTGCCCATTTGCATCTTTATAACGTCCAGGAAAGTCATAGTAATAGTAGCTATTTAAATCCGAACGCTGATTATTGATGTACCTATGGTTCTCATGGAACTGAAAATCAGCATACCACCGGGGATGTTTAAATGTGTAATCTCTCACCGAAACTTCAGCAATGCCCACCCTTTCCCCCCAACGAAACTGGCTAATGCAACACTGGTTGCCGGTGGCATCAAGTTCTGGGTTGTAGGGCAGTGAAAGAGAGCCATTCTTGGCATAAGAGTCGACAAAAACCATTGTCGGCTCGCCCTTACCCTGATCAAAGTGATAGTAATAAAAGATCCCTTCATCAGCTAATAGACGCTGTAAAAAAGCCAAATCACTCTCATCGTACTGAACGCAGAATTCCCGCGCTGGATGTTCATAACGCAATAGACAAGAGAATTGACGAACGCCATTTTCTTTCAATAACCTATCAATAATATCGGTAACGGATTTATTCTGAAAAATACGGGAGTTAACCCGCAATCCGGCACGCCACAAGGAAGGATGGAGGGTCAGGTAGTAACAACTACGATAACGGCCCGTTGTTTCCTGCACAAAATGAGTCACAATCCCGGTGATATAACGCTCAACCTGCCCGTCACGATAAACGGTCAATGTAGCGTATTTATCCAGAACATCCGCAAAATCAATGTCTGGATTGGCACAAGTTAGTGTGGCTTGCAAACTGAATAGCGTTGACAAGGCTTCATTCAGTGTAAATTCACCCACAGCAAAAGTTTTCACAGGGAGATTACCGGCTGTGAGAGTAAAAACAAGTCCGGTTCGTTCCACATTAAGATCATTAACCATAAGCACTATTACCTATAATTGAGTTGTCAGTCCGCAATATACCCACACGAAATGATCACAAAAGAATCAATTATGATGTTTTTTAATCAATCAGGCAATAAGATCATAAGAAAATATGATGAAATACAACATTGGCACCACAGTGGAGTTTGGTAACTTTCAAACGAACTTTCAGCAACTCTGTTATCATCCATATCCCAAACAGCACCATGTGACATAGATGCTTTGATTATCTCAAGCATCATCTTTAATCGGTTTTTTAAAGATAGCCTTAAATTCTCCCAATAAATTTAAATTGATAATAGTCATTGAGGTTAGATGATTGATAATTGATTTAAAACACATTCAGCAATTGAGAAAATATTGTCACGCATCAATATGATGCGTAATTTACAAAAGATAAATTTATTTATCAAAACGGCATACGGCCACCTTAAGAACAATTAATTTATACTGTATTTTCAAATAATTATTTAATTAACCACATCACTGGTTATTGCTGATTAATATATTTATCTAATATTTATATTATATTGACAGGGTCCTTACTACATTCTCAATATTTTCTATATTAACCAATATGTTGATTCTATATGCAAATATCCTATTTTGCTTTAACAATTAATTATCGAAAACTCCGGCGATTTTTATCGAGGGTGACCATAGATTTTATCCACCTATCACCACCCTAAAAATTTAAATTGGACTAAATCGCCTCTTCGTCCTGCTCACCAGTACGGATACGCACAACACGCGCCACGTCGAATACAAATATTTTACCATCACCGATTTTCCCGGTCTGCGCCGTCTGCATAATGGTTTCAACACAGGTATCGACAATATCATCTGGCACGACAATTTCTATTTTCACTTTTGGCAGAAAATCCACCATATATTCCGCACCGCGATACAGCTCGGTATGCCCTTTCTGGCGCCCAAAACCTTTTACCTCGGTTACCGTCATTCCGGTGATACCCACTTCCGCCAGAGCTTCACGCACATCATCCAGCTTGAAAGGTTTGATAATCGCATCAATCTTTTTCATGAAGTTTTCCTGTTGTTACCAATTTTTACGGCCGAAACCAGAGGTAATCGGGTAACGTCTGTCTTTACCAAAATTACGGTGCGTAATACGCGGACCCACCGGAGCCTGACGACGTTTATATTCGTTGATATCAACCAAACGAACAACTTTACGTACAATCTGCTCATCAAACCCCGCTGCCACCAGCTCATCAACCGACTTATCCTGTTCCACATAACCTTCCAGAATATCATCCAGAATGTCATAAGGCGGTAAACTGTCCTGATCAAGCTGCCCAGGCGCCAATTCTGCCGATGGCGGACGATCAATGACTCTTTGAGGTATCGCTGGCGAAACGGTATTACGATATTTTGCTAATTCAAATACCAATGTTTTCGGTACATCTTTCAGCGCATTAAAACCACCCGCCATATCACCATATAATGTGGAATATCCCACCGCTGATTCACTCTTATTACTGGTCGTTAGCACGAGACGATGGCGTTTATTAGACATCGCCATCAGAATAACGGCACGACAACGCGCCTGTAAATTCTCTTCGGTGGTATCTTTGACCGTACCCGCAAATAGAGGTTCGAATTGTGCCATAAATGCATCAAACATCGGTTCGATCGACACGACATTAAACTCAACACCCAACATGTCAGCTTGTTCTTTAGCATCCTCTATACTCATTTCAGATGTATAGCGAAATGGCATCATAACAGCCTGAACATGATCTTTACCCAATGCATCAACAGCAATTGCCAACGTTAAGCCAGAGTCAATCCCCCCGGATAAGCCTAACAACACGCCTTGAAAGCCATTTTTGCGAACGTAATCATGTACTGAAAGGACTAATGCCTGATATACCTGCTGCAATGGCGGTAATTCGGGTGCCGGATTAACCATAGGTTCAATCCCTAATTCATTAAAGCGGCATTGTTGGATTTGTTCATTAAATGCGGCTAACCGATGAGTCATTTCACCACTTGCATTAAAAACTTTAGAACAGCCATCGAAAATCAGCTCATCCTGACCACCAACCTGATTAAGATAAATCATGGGTAAATCTGTACGTTGGCAATGTTCTCTAATCAGTTCATAACGGATATAAGGTTTTTCTCGATTATATGGAGAAGCGTTGATAGAAAGAACTAAGTCTGCACCAGCCTGTTTCAAAGCATCAATCGGCTCATCAAACCATAAATCTTCACAAATCAATAAGCCGAGATTGTAACCCCTAAATGGCACAACACAGCTTTGATTGCCCGCTTTAAAATAGCGTTTCTCATCGAAAACACCATAATTGGGTAACCGTTGCTTGAAATAACGGGCCAAGATCTCCCCTTGCCAGAATAAGGAAAGTGCGTTGTAAATCTCCCCGTCCTGCTCCCAAGGATGACCAACTAAAATAGCCGTTTGACAACTGGCCGCCTGTAAACGTGCTAATTGCTCACGGCAACGCTGATGAAAATCAGCCCGGAATAATAGATCTTCTGGGGAATAACCGGATATCGCCAGTTCAGAAAACATCACCAAATCAGCACCTTGGTGCTGTTGTTCCTGTACTGTCTGCAACATACGTTCACAGTTGCCTTCAATGTCGCCAATCATCCAATTAAGCTGTGCAAGGGCAATATTAAGAGTACGGCTCATACAATTTGGCTCTCCCAAGCCACCAATTTTTATGCCAGTGTAAAAACTTCCTGAGCAGCAGAGAAGTTATTCTTTAAAATCATTCGCATCTAACTCATGACGCGCCAGTAATTTGTAGAATTCAGTCCGGTTACGCCCCGCCATACGCGCCGCATGAGTCACATTACCTTTGGTCATTTGCAGTAATTTACGCAGATAATTCAGTTCAAACTGATTTCTGGCTTCTACAAAAGTGGGTAACGCTGTATTTTCCCCTTCCAGGGCCTGCATAACCAAGGCTTCACTAATAACCGGCGCAGTAGTCAGCGCAACACACTGTTCGATCACATTAACAAGCTGACGCACATTGCCAGGCCAACTTGCCGCCATCAGGCATTTCATCGCATCAACTGAAAAACTACGGACAAAAGGTTTATGACGCTTCGCTGATTCACGCAACAGATGATTCGCCAATAAAGGAATATCTTCAACCCGGCCATTCAAAGCTGGAATTTTCAAGTTCACCACATTTAGGCGGTAATAGAGATCTTCGCGAAACTCATTTTTTGCCATAGCCTTCGGTAAATCACGGTGAGTCGCTGAGATAATCCGTACATCAATATCCAGATCACGGTTACTTCCGAGCGGGCGTATTTTACGTTCCTGCAATACGCGCAATAATTTAACCTGCAAAGCCAGTGGCATATCACCGATTTCATCAAGAAACAGGGTTCCCTCCTGTGCAGCAAGGAATAACCCTTCACGGCTGCTGACCGCACCGGTAAATGCGCCTTTAGCATGACCAAACAGTTCTGACTCAAGGAGTTGTTCCGGCAAAGCACCACAGTTAATCGCGATAAATGGCTTTTTCGCCCGTGGACTGGCGCGGTGAATTGCCTGGGCTAGCACTTCCTTCCCCGTACCACTCTGACCGTTTATCAGTACACTGACATCAGATTGGGCAACCATTCGCGCCTGCTCCAACAAGCGCAACATAGCAGGACTGCGGGTAACTATCTGCTCCCGCCACTGTTCATCACTGGCAGGCGTGGATAACGCCAATGCGCCATCAATCGCTTTATAAAGCGCATCCCGATCAACTGGTTTAGTCAGAAAACTAAAGACACCCTGTTGAGTGGCCGCTACTGCCTCTGGAATTGAGCCATGAGCCGTCAGAATGATAACTGGCATACCCGGTTGTTGCTTCTGGATTTCAGCGAACAGTGCCATACCATCCATTTCATCCATACGCAGGTCACTGATCACCAAATCGATTTTTTCTTTAGTTAACAATCTCAACGCTTCACCGCCACTTTCTGCGGTTGTGACACGAAAGCCTTCACTGGTAAGACGCATTCCCAACAATTTCAACAAACCAGGATCATCATCAACCAGAAGAAGATGGGCTGGTTTACGCGCTGTCATGGTGCTGCTCCTTTATCTGATTCAGAGGTACTGTTTGGCGTACTATTTTTGTTAGGTAATGCCGTCGTTTCTGGCGTTTCAACATGTTTATCCAAATTGCCTGAGCCAGCACTCCCCTGATTTTGTTTACGGGAAGAGAGCTGACGTTCAATATCTGTCAGATTTTCCAGTTTACGAGAAGTTTGCTGTAGCTCAAATTCCAACCGTGCACGACTTTCACGCAGACGATCAAGTTTATTATCCGTATCTGCCTGTAATTTTTGGAATTTTGCCCGCTCCTCAGCCACTGCAATTTGCTGAACCTGCTGCTCACGCCATAACTGTAATAACGGTCGCAACGGATCTGGGAATTTCAACCTGTATTTGTTGAAGTTTTCAATCATCTTCCGACGCTCAGACAATGTAGGCCCGGCACTGTTAAGTAAGATACTTTGTTTAAAAGCCATATCCCAAGTAACCGGAAGCGTGTATTTCGCCATATTACGTGCTTTCGCTGATGTCAGGCGATCTGAACAATCCATCAGTCGCAGCCAGTAAAGCGCATTCTCAATCGATGGCGGCGTCTCTAAATCCCACATTAACTCACACTCGGCAATACGGTAATCCGTTACCCGTTGCTCTGGTATTACCATTTGAGTAACTGTCGCTAAATTATTATTAACCGGATTTTTAACGCAACCCGCCAATAAAAAAACAACGAAGATCAGCAGAATCATGCTAAAACCCCAAACTGAAACTCGTGGTAATAACAATCTGGCAACCAATACGTTTTTCCCAAGTTGTACTGCAATATTCTGCCGATCCGTCTTTCGTACAAAACGGTAAGTAGACCTGTTATGCATTATTTATTCATTCTCAGCAGCTAATGGCAATTTAATACGAAAACATACGTCAGCAAATTCGCTCTGAATCAATATCAGTTCGCCCTCCATACGCTTAATACAATCCTGCGCAATACTTAGCCCAAGACCACTGCCTTTCACTGCACCTTTACGCTGGAGCGTTCCCTGATAGAACGGTTCAAAAATCATACTGCGTTCTGATTCAGGGATTGGCGTACCTGTATTAGCAACATTAATTTGAACATATTCGCCAATCTGACGACTTGAAACCCAGATGTTACCGGATTCGGCACCATAGTGCACCGCATTAGAGTAGAGATTATCAATAACCCGCATTAATAGTGTAGGCTCTGCCCATAAAATATCAGTATCAAGCTGGATTTCCGTCTGAATATTTTTCGATCTTGCGGGTAAACTGTGTGATAAAACTACCTCATTAACAATTTCCCGCAGAGAAACCTGCTGTTGCTCCGTCGGACCATCTGCCAGTTTACGGTTATAATCCAGTAATTGCTCGATCAATTGCTGTAAATGTTTACTACTATTATCAAGAATAGCAACCACTTCTTGCTGATCAGCCGTTAATGGCCCTGCCACTTCATCAGCCAGTAATTCTGTCCCTTCCCGCATACTTGCCAGCGGTGTTTTCAGTTCATGAGAAATATGACGTAAAAACTCATGGCGCTGTGATTCCAACCAAGCCAAGCGTTCACTGAGCCAGATAATCCGTTGCGCCAAAGAGCGGAGTTCTCGCGGCCCCTGAAAAGAATCTATGCGAACGCCTAATGATTGCCCTTCTCCCAATCGGTTAATCATGCGTTCAATCCCTTTAACCGGCCCGATAATCATGCGAGTAAATAACGCGACCAATAACGCACTCAGTAGAAATAAAATGAGACTCTGCCAGCCAAAAAATTGCCCTTTTTCAGCAATATCTCTCTGTAACTGTTCTCCTCGGCTGAAAATAACATCACGGGTAGCCTGTACCATCTGGCTATTAGCATTGGAGAATTGCTCAAGTAATTGAGCGGCAGGTTGGGTAGGTTCACTATTGAGACAAGCGATTTTTGTTAACTGCGACAGCAAATCGTTAAGCGTCTTAATATACTGTTGATCATCAAGTATAACCATCTGATCTTTCAGCATCTTAAGGTATTGCTGATATTGCCTTTGGTAGAGGTTTTTCAGCGTTTTATCCCCTAACACGCAATACTGGCGGTAACTGCGTTCCATCTCCAACGCAATACCTGTCATAGCCTCACTGCGGCGGGCATCCGCTAGCGTGGTACGGTTTATATCAGCCGCTTGCTCACTGAGTTGATCAAGACTCTGATAAGCCTGATAAGCCAAAACCAACAACGGCAATAACACCAGCCAGAAAGCCATGACAACTAATTGGCGCAATGAGCGCGGAAATAAACGCCATTTTTTCAAGGAAATCATCTCGTAACCTGTCAGTACACTCATGCTAACCGACAAAAGGCTGATAGAAAAACCCATCGGTTGATAAATTTTGCTGTGACTGAAAATCAGTGTAAGACGCAAACAGTACAAAGGGGCAGGTAAACACCTAGGCGATGACGGCGGAATAATAGTTTTTGCTACTATCCCGCCAGTGAGGATAACGCATGCCCGCTGTTTATCTACAACAGTCAGACATAGGTTGGTGCCTCACTCCACGTGTCGCCCGATGTTTGATAAGGCTCGAAAGCGATATCACTGAGTTGGACGGTAGGCACCTTACTCTGGCATCATTCGATGGTTTATGTGGCATCTCTCCACCTAAATGTGGGCCGACATAAGAAGTTGAATGAGCAACTGTGCCAACTTAATGCATATTCTATGCCAATATTAAAATTTTAATTATAACTAGCTGTTTTTACTTTATAAAAAATTAAACGTAACGTTTCAGCAACCTAACAGCTTATTTTCCGGTATGAGTAAAATTTATTTTTTGTCGCCAATTAAAGACACCTAAAATCATGAAAATAAAAATAGATTAAAATCAAACAATTAAATGTCTCCTTTTTGAGACACCCATAACACCTGTTTGTCGGGTAATTGAGACAATGGAGCAATTGGGCATCTAAACGCCTAGGAATTCACTGATATAAGACTTTCACATCTGAATCACTAGCACTGATATCATGTCAATGGTCTATATATCTGGCCTTTATCAGCCAATGATGTACCATCGTAGATAGAAGCAAATAGGTCTCCATTCGGAGGAAAATATGTGTCAAACCCAAAACGAGGAACCGCTATATATGGTTCAAGATCTGACTCAATTTGAGATGCAGCAAGAACAAATAGCCTTGCTATGCCTACTTTCTCTTGCTGAAAAAAATATAAAATCGGGACGAGTAGTATCCCCTGATGAACTACGAAATAGCCTACGGAATTTAATCAACAATGACTGACAAAAAGGTGTGCAATTTCTGCTCACCCTTTTTCGCATCAGTTCAGCATATTCGAGTTAAAAGTAATATTCATCATGCAACGATGTAGTCACAAAAATTTCATTAATGTAGAAAAGGGTAAATAGAAATGAAAGTTATTGTTATTGGAGCAAGCGGTACAATAGGAAAAGCAATCTCGGAAGAATTAGAAAAAAATCACGAAGTCATTCGTGCTGGAAGGAATGGTTTAGATGTTATAGTCGATATCACTTCCGTTGATAGTATTAAGCGTATGTATGAAAAAATTGGAAAAGTTGATGCCGTAGTCAGTGCAACAGGTAGCGCGCATTTTGGATCAATTTCAGAATTAACTCCAGAGTTAAACGAAATAGGAATAAACAGTAAACTTAAAGGCCAAATTAACCTAGTACTGTTAGGAATGGACTATATTAACGATGGCGGAAGTTTTACTTTAACAACTGGAATTATAATGGACGACCCTATCCTACAAGGAGCATCAGCAGCTATGGCAAATGGTGGTGTCAAGGCATTTGTAAAATGTGCAGCAATTGAAATGCCAAGGGGAATTCGCATAAACAGCGTTAGCCCTAATGTCTTACAGGAATCATTAGATAAATACAGTGAGTTTTTCCCAGGTTTTAACGCTGTTCCTGCAAGCCGTGTAGCTCTTGCTTTTAGGAAACGTGTCGACGGAGCTCAAACCGGACAAAACTACGAAGTTTATTAATTCAGAAAAAAGAATATAAATAACGTTTCATAATTCTGCTACACATGGCTTTCTTCAACTCATTATTATATACCCTATGGATTTCAAGATGCATCGCGACGGCAAGGGAGCGAATCCCCGGGAGCATAGAGAACTATGTGACCGGGGTGAGTGAGTGCAGCCAACAAAGAGGCAACTTGAAAGATGACGGGTATAGATAAAATTATGAGTAGTATAAGATATAGCACTATTTTGGAATCTTATTTTATAAGTCTAAAAGACTTCTATATTAAGCGCTCCGATAAAGATTGATGGGGGGCTCTATCTCTAAACCTTTGATATAACGCTAATACTTACCACTAAGATCAAATTATTGCATTATACTAACCAACTAGGTTAATATCCGCTCATATGGAAAAACGAACCCCACATTGTAAGTTATCAGTGGTCAAGGCCATGATTGAAGCTGGAAAGGTACGTACCACACATGCAGCGCGAGTCGGTGCGAATGAGTTGGGGCTTGAGTTCTCCGATATGTTGGCCGTGGTGATGGCGCTCACTCCAGCAGACTTCTACAAGAGTATGACTACTTATTCTGATCACACTGTCTGGCAAGACGTGTACCGACCAAGTATACAGGCAGGCGACGTGTATCTGAAACTGACGGTCATTGATGACGTGCTGATCGTGTCCTTCAAAGAGTTATAAATAGGAGCTATGAACATGAAATGCCCTGTTTGCGGTGCAGCGGAACTTATCCATGACACCCGCGATCTGCCCTATACTTACAAGGGCGAAACCACAATCATTTCTGCGGTAACAGGCGACTTCTGCCCTGCCTGCGCCGAATCTATTTTGGATGCTGCGGAATCAGAACGCGTCATGTGCGAAATGCGGACATTCTCGAAGCAAGTCAACGCGGCCATAGTCGATCCCAAGTTCATTGCCAGAGTACGTAAGAAGCTCGCGCTTGATCAGCGGGAAGCTTCTGAAATCTTCGGCGGCGGCATCAATGCTTTCTCGCGCTATGAAAACGGCAAAACCAAGCCATCTTTAGCTTTAGTGAAGTTGCTTAAAGTGTTGGATCGTCACCCCGATTTACTCTCTGAGGTCAGGATGATGTGATTCTTTCTATTCGTTCTATTGGACTCCAACCCCTTAATTAATAGGTCTATCACCAAGCCATCCAAACATAGCCATTTATACCTCTGGATGGAATGCTAAAACAAATAAAAAAATGGCTTCAATTGTGATCTCATGTCAGTTACGAAACAAAGAATCTCAATGAAGCCAATCTATACTATCGCCTAAAAAAACCGCCTGATTACCCTAACTGCTTACGAGCATTACGGAAAATTCGCATCCACGGGCCATCTTCGCTCCACTCCTCTGGATGCCACGAATTATTCACCGTGCGAGATACCCTTTCTGGATGAGGCATCATAACAGTTGCCCGGCCATCAAGGCTGGTAACTGCGGTAATGCCATTCACTGAACCATTTGGGTTAGCCGGATAGTTTTCCGTAACCTGCCCATAGTTATTCACATAACGCAGCGCCACTAACCGGCTGCTTTCAAGCATCTCAAGATGCTGTCTATCTCGGAATTCCACTTGCCCTTCCCCATGAGAAACCGCAATCGGCATACGAGAACCTACCATATCTTGCAAGAACAGTGACGGGCTGTCAGCCACTTCCACTAAACTGAATCGTGCTTCAAAGCGCTCTGAACAGTTACGTACAAAACGCGGCCAATGTTCTGCACCCGGGATCAACTCCCGCAAGTTAGACATCATCTGGCAACCATTACAAACACCAAGCGCCAATGTATCAGGTTGTGCAAAGAAAGCAGCAAATTCATCACGAACACGCTCATTGAACAGTATTGATTTCGCCCAACCTTCACCTGCCCCCAACACGTCACCATACGAGAAGCCACCACAGGCAACCAGTGTCTGGAATTGGCTCAATCCAATACGTCCAGACAACAAATCACTCATATGAACATCAATCGCCTCGAAACCAGCTCGGTGGAACGCCGCAGCCATTTCAACATGGGAGTTAACGCCCTGTTCACGCAATACAGCCACCTTCGGCCTTACCTGCTGCAAAATGTAAGGCGCGGCAATATCTTCTGAAATATCAAAGGTCAGTTTTACATTCAATCCAGGGTCCTGATTATCCTGTTTAGCCTGATGTTCCTGATCTGCACACGCCGGGTTATCGCGCAGACGCTGCATTTGCCATGTGGTTTCTGCCCACCATAAGCGCAAGGTACTGCGATTCTGGCGATAGACTTCAGTGTTGCCACTAAAGATAACAAAATCATTACCTGCTTTGGCTTTACCCAGATAATGCACGCAATCGGCCAGACCATGTTCTGCCAAAACGCTTTCAACTAACCCTCTATCCGATGCTCGAATCTGAACCACAGCGCCCAACTCTTCTGTAAAGAGCGCCGCCAGAATATCTTCATCAAACACACTGATATCAGCTTCAATGCCACAATGGCCGGCAAAAGCCATTTCAGCCAACGTGACCAGTAAACCACCATCAGAGCGGTCGTGATAAGCCAGTAATTTTTGTTCCGAAATCAGTTGCTGAATCGCATTGAAGAAACCCGCCAATTGTTCAGCACTACGTACATCTGCGGGTTTATTACCCAGTTGACGGTAAACTTGTGCCAATGCGGTACCGCCCAGCGTGTTCTTTCCTTGCCCCAGATCGATTAATAACAATGCATTATCTTCATCAGTGGAAAGCTCAGGAGTGACTGTACGGCGAACATCTTCCACTCTGGCAAAAGCGGTAATCACCAGTGACAAAGGCGCCGTCATCTCACGCTCCTCACCTTGGTCATGCCAACGGGTTTTCATCGACATGGAGTCTTTACCCACCGGAATTGTCAGCCCTAGCACAGGGCACAACTCCTCACCCACCGCTTTAACCGCCGCATACAAACCGGCATCCTCACCAGGGTGACCCGCAGCAGACATCCAGTTAGCTGAAAGTTTAATGCGTTTTAAGTCCTGGACATAAGCAGAAGCGATATTGGTCAGAGCTTCACCGACCGCCATTCGGGCAGAAGCAGCAAAATCCAGCAAAGCGACCGGCGCACGTTCACCCATGGACATCGCTTCGCCATAGTAGCTATCAAGGCTAGCGGTGGTAACAGCGCAGTCCGCAACTGGGATTTGCCATGGACCCACCATTTGATCACGAGCAACCATGCCAGTGACAGAGCGATCGCCTATCGTGATCAGGAAGGTTTTTTCTGCCACAGCCGGCAAATGCATAATGCGTTTAACAGCTTCTGTCAGATCGATATCCCGACGCTCAAGGCTTTCACCCCTCGCTTTTAATGTACTGACATTACGCAACATTTTTGGCGTTTTACCTAGCAGTACATCCAAAGGCATATCGATTGGCTGATTATCAAAATGTTCATCATTAAGCAGTAAATGACGTTCCTCTGTTGCCTCACCGATAATGGCGTAAGGTGCACGCTCTCGTCGACAAATCTCCTCAAACAGCGGAAGTTGTTCCGGCGCAACAGCCAATACGTAACGCTCTTGTGATTCGTTACACCAGACTTCCAGCGGGCTCATTCCCGGCTCATCATTAAGAATTCTGCGTAACTCAAATCGTCCACCGCGACCACCATCACTGACTAACTCAGGCATCGCATTGGAAAGCCCACCAGCACCCACATCATGAATAAACAGAATCGGGTTGTTTTCGCCTAACTGCCAACAGCGATCGATCACCTCCTGACAACGGCGCTCCATTTCCGGGTTATCGCGTTGTACCGAAGCAAAATCCAGATCAGCATCGGATTGCCCCGATGCCATAGAAGATGCGGCCCCTCCACCTAAACCAATGTTCATGGACGGGCCACCAAGCACAATCAGTTTTGCGCCAACAGAAATTTCACCCTTTTTGACATGTTCATCTCGGATATTACCGATCCCGCCTGCCAGCATGATCGGCTTGTGATAACCACGTAATTCGCTGCCGTTATGACTGTTGACTTTTTCTTCATAGGTACGGAAATAACCCAATAACGCCGGACGACCAAATTCATTATTAAACGCCGCGCCACCTAAAGGGCCTTCTATCATGATATCCAGAGCACTAACGATACGCTCCGGTTTACCGAAATCCTCTTCCCACGGCTGTTCAAAACCCGGTATCCGCAAATTGGATACCGAAAATCCCACCAGACCCGCTTTTGGCTTAGCCCCACGACCGGTCGCCCCTTCGTCGCGGATTTCACCACCAGAACCTGTCGATGCGCCCGGCCAAGGAGAAATTGCAGTCGGGTGATTATGCGTTTCCACTTTCATCAGAATATGAGCCTGCTCCTGATGGTAATCATATGAACCATTTTCCGCACGGGCAAAGAAACGGCCAACAGAAGATCCCTCCATCACAGCGGCATTATCTTTATAGGCTGACAGGACATAATCAGGAGTCTGCTCATAGGTGTTTTTAATCATTTTGAACAGCGATTTTGGCTGCGTCTGACCATCAATAATCCAATCAGCATTAAAGATTTTATGACGGCAATGTTCTGAGTTAGCCTGAGCAAACATATAAAGTTCAACATCTGTTGGATTGCGCCCTAATTTCTGGAAAGCATCCATCAGATAATCAATTTCATCCGGGGCCAGCGCCAATCCAAGTTCAATATTGGCAGTTTCTAACGCACTGCGTCCTGCTTGCAGAATATCAATGCGTTTTAACGAAACGGGTTGCTGACGAGAAAATAATTTCTCCGCCTGTTCCAATTGAGTAAAGACCGTTTCCATCATCCGATCATGCAGCAGTGATGACAATATTTGCCACTGTGCACCACTCATTTCATCGCTCTGGATATAATAAGCCAGGCCACGCTCCAGACGCACAACCTGGGACAGGCCACAATTGTGAGCAATATCGGTTGCTTTGGAAGACCAAGGGGAAATCGTTCCCGGGCGAGGTGTGACTAACAGCAATGTACCTTGGGGTTCATGTTCAGCCAGCGAAGGTCCATATTTTAGTAATTGTTGTAACTTTGCTGAATCAACATCACTCAAAGATGCATTAATCTCTGCAAAATGAACATATTCCGCATAAATATCATTGACCGGAAGTTGCTGTTCTTGGCACACAGAAAGGAGTTTAGTGATACGAAATGCAGATAAAGCAGGTGAACCACGTAGAATTTTCATAGTAATCAATTCTCTCATCTTAGAAGCAAAGCTTAATAGATGCCTAAGGGGAAATGAGGCCATTATAGAGGATTGTAACCCATGACGAAACCGTTTGCGTGACGATTATTACAGCCAATTATCCTATCGCCAAATCATGCAAATAGTATCAATTAGGTTGCACAGCCCGTTTTTGTTCCGCAAAATGCTCAATCACTGGAAATTTAACCATAACAATATAGCGCGTTTCCACATAGCACCACACTGCGTTATACAGAGATAACCATTTGAATAATATAAAAATAAATTATTTCGTTATCATTGTTATCGCTCTTTTTTCTGCCGCCATCATTAGTCTGAACATCAGTTGGCCGAATAAACAGCAGGAGCAGATTAACAGGATCATTACCAGAGGAGAGCTACGGATCAGCACCATTAGCTCACCTCTGATCCATCTTACCGGTAAGAAAGAACCAAATGGATTTGATTACGAGCTGGTACAACGCTTTGCTAATTACCTTGGCGTCAAATTAGAAATCAAATTTAGAACAAATATCAATCAGTTATTTGATGACCTGGAAAAGGGTGAAGCTGATTTTCTGGCCGCCGGCCTGACTTATCATCAAGAAAGGCTGGATCAAACCCGCACAGGTCCTGCCTACTATTCTGTATCCCAACAACTGATTTATCGCAAAGGAACTCCACGCCCCCGTTCTTTTAAAGACTTAAAAGGTAAACTACTAGTCGCTTCTGGTTCTGCTCATGCCAGCACATTGAAAGAAATGAAAGCGAGTTCCTTCCCTGAGCTCGAATGGAAGGAGACACAGCAATATAACACTCGCGAACTACTGGAACAGGTATCAGAAGGTAAACTGGATTATACGTTAGGTGACTCGATTAATGTCGCGTTGCAACAACGTACTCACCCTAATCTGGCCGTCGCTTTTGATGTGAGTGAAGATAACCCGCTGACATGGTATTTAAAACGCATTGACGACTACAGCCTTTACGCTGCCATGCTGGATTTTTTCAGCCAGCTAACGGAAAAAAATGTCATGCCACGATTGGAGGAGAAATACTTTGGTCACGTCCACTCATTTGATTATTTCGATACACTCTCTTTTCTAAGTGCCATCGATAATATTCTGCCTACCTATCGGCCACTATTTGAAAAATATTCCGGTGATATCAGTTGGCAACTACTCGCTGCCATTGCCTGGCAAGAGTCTCATTGGGACCCACAGGCAACCTCACCCACGGGTGTACGTGGCCTGATGATGTTAACCAGTCAGACGGCTAAAGGGTTAGGCGTCATTGATCGCCTTGATCCGGAGGAGAGTATTAAGGGAGGGGCGATCTATCTGCAAAATTTAATGAAACGACTACCTGAAAATATCCCTAAAGATGAACGCATCTGGTTTGCACTGGCAGCTTACAATATGGGTTATGGACATATGTTAGATGCCCGTAAACTGACGGCATCACAGAAAGGAAATCCCGATAGCTGGCTCGATGTCAAAAAACGGATTCCACTATTAAGCCAGAAAAAATATTATACAAATACCACCTATGGCTATGCCCGTGGACATGAAGCTTATCGCTATATTGAAAATATTCGCCGTTATCAGCTTAGTTTAGTCGGATATTTACAGGCCAAAGAAAACCGGAAAAAATTAATTCCCCAAGAAAACCAACCAAAATAAAAGTAAACAAATATAAGGCCCTAAGGAGTCAATTACAGCCATTATATATCCTCAGTTATATTATGTTTGACAACTAATTCAGCTAACCATACTAAATTCGTCAGGACACTATCTCTCTCAAAGGATAAATCATGATTAATTTAGACATTAACGAACAAAACAAAATTATGGTCGTCAGCAGCCATGTATTTAGTCCGACGACGGCAAATGGTCGTGCCTTTACAGAGTTAATAGAAGCATTAAAAAAGA
The DNA here is from genome assembly GCF_963878145.1 of Photorhabdus sp. S10-54. Classification (NCBI taxonomy): domain Bacteria; kingdom Pseudomonadati; phylum Pseudomonadota; class Gammaproteobacteria; order Enterobacterales; family Morganellaceae; genus Photorhabdus; species Photorhabdus sp. S10-54. The sequence continues at coordinate 143,863 of NZ_CAWNXG010000004.1, forward strand.
ACAATTTCGCTGTTATCCTGGCTGCTACATTCCAAGATGGCATAGCTACCGTTTCTTCTGACTCCTCACTATGCTGTATTTTTGTTGATTGGACTTCAGGAGATAATAACTATGAATCTCATAAACAAGTCTTAGAATTACTGAAAGAAATACGCAGACACAATACAACCATTCCGGTATTGTTGACCGCGGAATATTCCAGTATCGACACACTGACACTTGAAGTCATGGGATTGGCAAATGAATTCGTCTGGATGCTTGAAGACACGGCTGGATTTATCGCTTCTCGCGCCAGTTCGCTAATTAAGAAATACTATGCTCAATTATTACCGCCTTTCACTCGTGCATTACTGCAATACACCCAAGAATCACCAGAATATTCCTGGACTGCTCCTGGGCATCAAGGTGGTGTTGCACTGACTAAGACAGCGGCAGGAAGAGAATTAATTAATTTCTTTGGGGAAAATTTATTCCGAAGTGATATTGGAATAGAAAGAAAAATACTTGGCTCACTGCTAGATCATACAGGTGCTATTAAAGAATCAGAAGAATATGCCGCAACGATTTTTGGTGCTCATCAAAGCTATTGCGTTCTTAACGGCACTTCGGGTTCTAACCGTATTATCATGGGTGCCATTATTGGTGAGAAAGAGATTGTTATATGCGATCGCAATTGCCATAAATCTATTGGACAAGGTTTAATCATGACTGGAGCTTTGCCCGTATATCTTATTCCTCAACGCAATCGCTATGGTATTATTGGCCCCATTCCCAGAGATCAATTTCAACCAGAATATATCCAACAACTCATTGATCAACACCCATTAAAAGCGATCGCGATAGACAATAAGCCTGTTTATGCGGTCATCACCAACTGTACTTATGATGGAATATGTTATCACGCAGAACAAGCACAAGATTTACTAGCAAAAAGTGTTGATCAAATTCATTTTGATGAAGCTTGGTTTGCTTATGCGCGTTTTAATCCTATGTATAAACATCGTTACTCAATGCGTGATGACCCAAATGATTTTGACAATAATGGCCCGACAATATTTGCCACTCAATCCACACATAAGATGTTGGCAGCGCTATCACAATCATCCTATATCCATATCCGCAATGGTAAAAAACCCGTTGAACATTCCCGTTTCAACGAGTCTTATATGATGCACTCCACAACTTCACCGCTATATTCGCTTATCGCCACTAATGAAATTGCAGCGGCCATGATGGATGGCCCACAGGGGCAAAGACTGATACAAAACGCGATTAATGAAGCCGTAGACTTCCGTCTGACATTAGCAAAAACCCATCATCAATTTAAACAAAAAGATGATTGGTTCTTCTTACCCTGGAATGCCAGAGAGATTATCAGCGCAGATAGCGGTAAATTAATTCCTTTCCATGAAGCAAACAGAGAACAATTGGCAACGGATCCTGCCTGTTGGGTATTAAAAGAGGGAGACAAATGGCATGGATTTACCAATCTATCAGAAGAATGGTGCCTGCTAGATCCAACAAAAGTCGGTATTTTATGCCCAGGAATGAATGATAATGATGAATTGCTGGAAAATGGCATTCCAGCCGAAATTCTTTCCGCTTATCTCAGTCAGCATGATATTGTGCCGGCACGTACCACCGATTTTATCGTTCTTTGCCTGTTTTCTATTGGCGTCACCAAAGGTAAATGGGGAACATTGATCAATGTATTGTTGAATTTCAAGAAACACTATGACGCTAATACTTCACTTAAACAATGTTTGCCAAAACTCGCGAAGCAATACCCTGAATATTATGAAAATATGGGGCTCAAAGATATTTCGGATAAAATATTCGGATATATAAAAGAATATGAAATAGATATTGAGCAAAAGAAATCATTTAGCCAATTACCTGAGATAGTGAAACTCCCCCGACAAGCACACCTTGATCATATGGGAGGCCGCACTGAACATATACCACTTAATGAACTGGCAGGGCGCATATCTGCTGTGAGTGTCATTCCTTATCCACCAGGTATACCAATAATCCTACCGGGAGAACGTTTTGGTGATGAACATGCGCCCCGGTTACAATATATTCGCCAACTCGGTGAATGGAATAACAAGTTCCCAGGCTTTGAAAAAATCCTAGAAGGCGCAGAGATGATAAACGGCGAGTACCATATATGGGTACTAAAAGAGTGAATCCATAGGGTATATCTATTGATTTTCTTCCTGCTGTTTTCTGGCTGCTTTTAATGCTTTATGTTGCAGCCGACGTTGTTTGAAAAAAACACTCAACATCGTCGAACATTCCTCAGCAAGCACGCCACTGGTAATATCAATTTGATGATTCATGCCAGGATGGCGCAATATATCAACCAAAGAACCTACGGCGCCAGTTTTCATATCACTGGCGCCATAAACCAGCCGCTGTATTCGGCTATGTATTATAGCACCAGCGCACATAGTACAAGGCTCAAGCGTGACGTATAAGGTGGTATTTATCAAACGATAATTTTGTAACTGCTCTCCCCCTTTGCGTAACGCAATAATTTCAGCATGAGCGGTAGGATCATGCGCGATAATAGACTGATTCCAACCTTCCGAGATGATTTTATTATCAGCAACCAATAGAGCACCAACAGGTATTTCCCCCTGCTCTTGCGCTTTCATTGCTCGTTCGATGGCCTCCTGCATCCAATATTCATCACTATATTTTTCAGTCACTGCGGTATCTCATTTGATTACATCAGGGACAATTATAACGATTTGTTTTACCTATTTTCCAGATATATTTTCTTATTATTCCACGAGGCATATACATCAGAGATAATTTTATATATCGCTTATTACTACAACATCCCATAAATCAACCACTAAATATATAATACAACTCTATTTTACGACATCATTACATTTCCTTTAAATAAATAATAAGCCGAAACAAGTTCAGCTTATTATTCATTCTAAAATATTAATTAAAAACCGATTGCAAAATAATCTCCATATACATAAGTATCATTAGCAGATAACCTGATTTCACTTCCATAAGCATTAATCGTTCGCGCGGCAACCCAGGAGTTAAAAGTATTCAATGTCCCGTTAGGTGCTGCTGACATCGGAAATATCCAATCACCAACAGGTGACATAAAAACCTTCAGACAACCATGCTTAAACGGTGTTGGTAAAATAACTTTGTTTATCGCTAATGGAGTAAAATTATGCCTTCCCCACTGAAGTATTAATCCGCCCGGCAGTTGTTGATAACCATTATGAGATAAACTACCGGGGAATTTTTTGTTCGCGTGACACTCTAATGAATCAGCAAAAGTCTTATTAAGTGTTGTCAAATCACCATTATCCAAAACATCCTTTCCACACTGCGTGGACATAAAATTAGCCACGACAGAGGCTATTGTTGATGATTGTCGTAATGCCTTATTTAACACATGAGTAGTAATACTTTCTGGAGGAAACCCAGTTTGTAAATTCTGACTTTTTTCATATTCTGGTTGACCCACTACGTTGGCATTATTATTAATAGAAAAAGCTTTAAAATCATTCTTATTACTCATTTATCCTCCTCACAAAAAAATAATAGATTTCATTTACTAAGAACTTACTTACATAGAAATTTTCAAATACAAAGCTAACATCAATGTACAAACAATCAATAAATCTATTTTAATCATTATATTATTAAATAAAATATAACAAAATATTATTACAACATAATACAACTAACTCTTTTTAAAAAAAACAAACAACACTATTTAGAAAACAATTCAGTTAATTTTATTAATTTCAACTCTATTAAAGGCAATATAATCAGGCATTAACAAAATGAATCATTTTTTGATCAGAAACAAAAATGATATTACATACACCCATAAAAAATTGTAGCAACAAGGAAATAATATAATAATGGAGCAGAAAGCTAATTTAATTAAAAATAGGATTTTAAGAGTTAACTATATTTTCCGTATATAAACAGGCTTGTTCTATATAACTTATACTTCGACACGCGAAATAGTAAAAGTTTTATTCCCCAGCCAAAAGTAAAAAAACCGAATGAATTATTTAAGGGAATACGAACATGCTTACTTCCGGATTAACGATGTTGCACTTATTATGTGAATCAAAGCCTCATTTTTATATCAATTTCTAGTATTAATCTTTCAGTATAGAAACTATTGAAGATAGTTTATAAAAATAAGAGACATTAATAGTTTTGATATATTTTCGATTACAAGATGTTAAACAATTTATTGTCATCAGTCATACATAAATAATCAATCGTTTAAGTTATAATATAATCTTACTATCCTCTTTTTGGAGTAGACTATAATTGAAATCAATCTCGATAAATTACCTATACTATAACTCAACATGCTAATTATAACAGAACATTATTTTATTTAAGGAAAGTGCATATGAGTCACAAGAATGATTTTAAAGCTTTTTCTATTAATAATAATGCCAACGTAGTGAGTCAACCAGAATATGAAAAAAGTCAGAATTTAAAAACTGGGTTTCCCCCAGAGGATATTACTACTCATGTGTTAAATAAAGCATTACGTCAGTCGTCAACAATAGCCTCTGCCGTGGCTGATTTTATCGCCACACAATCTGGCGATGATGTTCTGGATGATGGGGATATTATTAAACTAATCGCCCAGTTAAATAGAGCTTTAGAACAAAAAATTATAACTAAAATTTCCAACTCCGCATTAGAAAAAACACAAAATGGCGCAGATATTCCTGATAAAAATGCGTTTGTGAAAAACTTAGGTTTAAATGAAGCTGCAAAACGGCAAGTAGGAACGGGGATTAATCAGATACCAGATATGTCATTTTTCACCAAAAATTTGAATGAAACTGGCTGGCAAAAATCACCTTCTGGTCTAATTGAAATGTGGGGAATAGCTCAAGTTAATGGTTATGGTTCTTACACATCTGGATATTTAAACAACTTTCCAATACCATTCCCAAATAAATGTTTTAATGTCACGTTAACTCATAATGGCCACAGCCCTAACGCGGCAGGAATATTTTCAGTAATCATAGAAAATCAGCGTGAATTTCGATGTTTTAGAAGCCCTACTAACTGGGCTCCCATTGTTACAGCATATTTTAAAGCAATAGGATATTAATTTAATAAAATTCAAATTGCCATAATCATTTAATTAACATGGTAAAAAATTTTGACCGATAAAAACATGTACTCAGCATATTCAATAAGGCATTACTTTTACAATAATTCAACATGTTATTTATATACCCTATGGATTTCAAGATGCATCGAGACGGCAAGGGAGTGAATCCCCGGGAGCATAGGTAACGATGTGACCGGGGTGAGCGAGTGCAGTCAACAAAGAGGCAACTTGAAAGATAACGGGTATAAAGTTTATCACTTAATTTAAGGAGTATAATATGAGTCCTAAAAATGATTTTAAGGCTTTTTCTATTAGTAATAATGCTAATGTAGTGAGCCAAGAAAAATATGAAGAAAGTCAGAATTTGAAGACTGGGTTTGCACCAGATGGTATTACCACTAATATATTAAATAAGGCATTACGTCAATCATCCACCATAGCCTCTGTAGTCGCTAATTTTATCGCGACACAATCTGGCAATGATGTTCTGGATGATGGAAATATAGATAAACTCACCGTTCAATTAAATAAGGCGCTGGAACAGAAAATGGCGCCAAAGGTTCCCGATGCCTCATTAACACAGAAAGGTATTGTTCAGCTTACAGATGTGGTTGGTAATAGTAATTCACTCGCTGCAACTCAAAAGCTCGTTTCTGATGTAAATGATAATGCTAACAATAGATTAGCCAAAAACCAAAATGGGGCAGATATTCCCAATAAAAATGAATTTGTGAAAAATCTCGATTTGCTGGACACCGTCAATTTGGCTAAAAATGCTGTGCCGAATAATAGGAAAATTAATGGTAAGGCGCTGACTGGAGATATCAATTTAGGGGCTGGTGATGTGGGAGCATTTAAGCTCGGATTAACAGGAAAATATTCTGTTGATAACCAAGTCCCGTGGAATGTAGATTCAGGGTCATATGACTTACTGAATCCGAAATTTAGTGATCATGTTGTGCACTTCTATAACGGAGCTGGGAGTTGTCCGGCTTTTCAATTGAAAGTACATTACAAAAACGGAGGTATTGCTTATCGCTCGGCTCGTGATAATTACGGATTTGAAGAAGATTGGACTAACATTTATACAACAAAAAACAAACCTACTGTAAACGAACTTGGTTTATCAGAAACCGTAGCATTGGCGAAAAATGCAGTTCCTAATAACAGGAAAATTAACGGCAAAGCGCTGGTTGAAGACATCAATCTAGAAGCCGGAGATGTCGGGGCGTATTCACGTTCGGAATCTGACAGGCGATATCAAAAGAAAGGCCCTAATCAGGGATGGCAAAAAATAGGGGCCGGTGGAGACAGCGGAAGTAGTATATTACTGAGTCAGGACATACGAGGAAGATGTATATATTTACGTACTGGTAGCCCAGGTATATTTTTACCTTTACAAATGCCTCCAATCGATAATATTTTGGTTGGTGCCGGATATGGTTCAAGAGGATGGCTCGTTGTGCATTCGTCAGATGGAGGACTGAGGTTATCTATAGTAAACAAAGAGGATTGCCCTGATATTACAGAAATTTATATTGCTGATTAGAATTATGGGCTGCATGGCAGCCCTTTTTATTTTTTAGGAGATAATTTACCCCTTATTTTACAAAGATATTTACCTATACCCGTTATCTTTCAAGTTGCCTCTTTGTTGGCTGCACTCGCTCACCCCGGTCACATAATTACCTATGCTCCCGGGGATTCACTCCCTTGCCGTCGCGATGCATCTTGAAATCCATTGGGTATAGATTTATCGAACAAGCACAAAACAAATATAACAATCTAGCCAACAGACAAAATAATATTATTTTCGCAACCGACATTCTGACGCCCTCTATTTTAACAAACCATTTAAAAATTGACAAAAGAGACAAGATAATTCCCAAATACCAACATTTTGAATATGCTTTCGATTACAAGACATTAAACGATTTATTATCATTAGCCATACACAAATAATCAATCAAGTGATTAATAATGGAATCTTATTATCCTACTTTTGGAGTAGACTATAATTGAACACAATCTCGATAAATCACCTACACTATAACTTAATATATTAATTACAAAAGAACATTATTTAATTAAGGAATATATATGAGTCCTAAGAATGATTTTAAAGCGTTTTCTATTGATAATAACGCTAATGTAGTGAGTCAAGAAAGATACGAAGAAAGTCAGAATTTACAAACTGGATTTCCCCCAGAAAATATTACTACCCATATACTAAATAAATCATTACGCCAGTCGTCCACAATAGCCTCTGTTGTAGCTGATTTTATTGCGACAGAATCTGGCAGTGATGTCTTGGATGATGGTAATACAACCAAACTTACTACACAATTAAATAAAGCGTTAGAAAAAAAAATTACTACAAAAATTCCCGATGCCTCATTAACACAGAAAGGTATTGTTCAGCTTGCAGATGTGGTTGGCAACAGTAATACACTGGTTGCAACTCAAAAGCTTGTCTCCGATATAAATAATAACGCCAATAACAGACTAGAAAAAACGCAAAACGGCGCAGATATCCCCAATAAAAATGCGTTTGTGAAAAACTTAGGTTTAAATGAGGCTGCAAAACGGGAAGTAGGAACTAGAGTTAATCAAATTCCAGATATGTCATTTTTCACTGCAAACTTGGTTCAGAATGGTTGGCAAAAATTACCTTCAGGTTTAATTGAAATGTGGGGAATAGCATTAGTTTCTCTCGGTGGAAATCCTAATGGCGGATATATTAATAACTTTCCAATACCATTCCCAAATAAATGTTTTAGCATCACATTAACTCACAATGATTGGGACCCCGGAGCAGCAGGAATATTCGGGGCGTCTGTAGTAAATCAGAGTCAGTTCAAATGTTACAGAAGTTCTACCCCTCATACGCCTAATGTTTATACATATTTTAGGGCAATAGGATATTAATTAAAAATAATTAACTTACCATGATGATTATTTAATTAAAATTGGCAGAGAATTATGAACGATAAAAACTATATATTCAGTGAATTAAATAAAGCATTTTATCCGATATCATTACAACAAGATTATATTGCAGCAGGATCATGGCCAAATGACCCTATACCTGTAACAGATGACATATTCCATAAATTTTCAGGAATACCGCCCACAGGAAAAATACTGTCCTCTGGAGAGGATGGTCTTCCTTGTTGGAAAGATATTCCACCCCCAACGAAAGAGGAATTGATATCTATCGCAGAAGCCCAAAGAGCGAAATTCATATCTCTTGCAAATGAGAAAATAACGCCGCTTGCTGATGCTGTAGAACTTGATATAGCTACGAATGAAGAAACACTATTACTTAAAGAGTGGAAAACATATCGTGTGATGCTTAATCGCATTGATACTTCAACAGCCCCAGAAATTGACTGGCCAATTTCACCATTATCGTAATTAAAAAAAGGACCGGGATTAGGATAGTTCCCGGTCTTTATCATCCTATTTATTCAGATATTTTTGACCTTCCAACATCTATTTCACCATTTTATTTACCAAAATCAGTGACAAATTCTTTTCTACAGTTAAAAATCATCAAATGTTAAATATAAATAGCCTGGATAGACTCTCGTTAAAAAACATTGAATACTTATTTCCATCAAAAATATAAAAATAGTTAACCTTATTAGAAATAATAACACCCCACTATTTTTATCCTGAACTAGACTATGATAAGCATTAATCACGATAAACCAGCCCAATAATAACCCAATGTATCAATTATATAATAATATTATTTAAGGAATTTGCATGAACCCAAAAAATGATTTCAAAGCTTTTTCTACTAGTAATAATGCTAATGTAGTGAGCCAAGAAAGATATGAAGAAAGTCTGAGTTTGTATTCTGGGTTTCCACCAAATGATGTTCCCACTCACTTGTTAAATAAAGCATTACGTCAGTCGTCAACAATAGCCTCTGTTGTCGCTAATTTTATCGCGACACAATCTGGCGATGATGTTCTCGATGATGGTGATACCGTTAAGCTCAACACTCAATTAAATAGCGCGTTAGAAAAAAAATTTATAAATAAAATTTCCGATTTCGCATTGGAAAAAGCACAAAACGGCGCAGATATTCCTGATAAAAATGCATTTGTGAAAAACTTAGGTTTAAATGAAGCAGCAAAACGAGAAATAGGCACTGGAATTAATCAGATTCCAGATATGTCGTATTTCACTGCAAACTTGACTAGCGCTGGTTGGCAAAAATTACCTTCAGGTTTAATTGAAACATGGGGATTTGTACTGGCTAACGGCTATGGCTCTCTTGAGGCTGGATATTTAAATAATTTTCCAATACCATTTCCTAACGCCTGTTTAAATATTACGTTAACTCATGGTGGTTATAACCCCCAAGACGCCGGAATATGTTCAGTACACGTAGTAAATCGGAGCCAATTCCGATGTTATAGAAGTCCTACTAATCATGTTCCTCCTGTTGGAATCTATTTTAGAGCGATAGGTTATTAATTAAAAATAATTAATTTATCATGATGATTATTTAATTAAAATTGGCAGAGAATTATGAACGATAGAAACTACGTATTCAGTACGTTAAATAAAGCATTTTATCCGCTATCATTACAGCAGGATTATATTGCAGCAGGCTCATGGCCAAACGACCCCATATCTGTAACGGATGACATATTCAATAAGTTCTCGGGAATACCTCCCGCAGGAAAAATACTTTCCTCCGGCGAAGATGGTCTTCCTTGTTGGAAAGATATCCCACCACCAACAAAAGAAGAATTGATATCTATAGCAGAAGTCCAAAGAGCGCAATTTATATCTCTTGCAAATGAGAAAATAACGCCGCTTTCCGATGCGCTAGAACTGGGTATAGCAACAGACGAAGAAATGCTATTACTCAAAGAATGGAAAAAATACCGGGTGATGCTTAATCGGGTTGATACTTCGAAAGCACCTGAAATTGACTGGTCAATTCCACCCTTATCGTAATTAACAAAAAGACTGGGATTCAGGTAGAACCCGGTCTTAATCATTTTATTGATTCTGGTATTTTGTAGTTATTCAACACCAATAATCATTAAAATATTAAACCAATTCAGTCATACCACATAATTCCTCCAAGGAATAAATGAGACTTTATTAATGAAAATAAAGATCATTTTCAAACATTAAATGCAAATAGTTTAGATATATTTCAGATTACAAAAAATTAACATATTCATTACCAACAATTATATAAAAATAGTTAACCCTATAAGTTATAAGAGTATTCCATTATTATTTTTTCTAACTAAACTATAGCTGGCGTGAATAGGGAAAAATTATTTTTATAAAAATTCACTATATTGCTTATAAAATACACTGCTTAATTGGAGAAAAATATATGAGTCAAAAGAATGATTTTAAGGCTTTTTCTATTAATGAAAATGCAAATATAATGACCCAAGAAACATATGAAAAAGAACAAAAATTACAAACTGGGTTTCCAACAGCAGATATTACCCCTGAACTATTAAATAAGGCATTACGTCAGTCGTCAACCATATCCACTGTCGTCGCTAATTTTATCGCAACACAATCTGGCGAAGATGTTCTGGATAATGGGGATATAGACAAACTCACCGCCCAATTCAAGAAATCCTTAGAACAAAAAAACACAACAGAAACTCCCGATGCCTCATTAACAGAAAAAGGAATTGTTCAGCTCACAGACCAAATAGGCAACAGTAATACACTTGCTTCAACTCAGAAGCTTGTTTCTGATGTAAATGATAATGCTAATAATCGACTGGCAAAAGACCAAAACGGTGCAGATATTCCTGATAAAGCTGCATTTATAAAGAACCTTGGTTTATCAGATTCAACAAATATAACGATAGGGAATGGTGAAAATCAGGTACCTAATATGTCGTTTTTCACCGCTAACCTGAATCAGGTCGGATGGCAAAAATTACCTTCGGGTTTAATTGAAATGTGGGGAATAGCATCAGTTAAAGGCAATGCTTATGCCGAAGCTGGTGCTTTAAATAACTTTCCAATCCCATTCCCGAATAAATGTCTCAACGTCACTTTAACTCACGTTGGTAATGCTCCTCAACATGCTGGAACATTTTCACTAATGACGGTCAATAATGCCCAATTCCAATGTTTTAGCAGTATTCCAAATTTACAAATTCCTGTAGCAGCATTTTATAGAGCAATAGGGTATTAATATGAACGATAAAAACTATGTATTTAGCGCATTAAATAAAGCATTTTATCCACTATCATTACAGCAGGATTATATTGCAGCAGGCTCATGGCCAAACGATCCCATATCTGTAACTGATGGCATATTCAATAAGTTCTCGGGCATACCTCCCACCGGAAAAATACTTTCCTGTGGCGAAAATGGTTTTCCTTGTTGGGAAGACACTCCACCACCAGCAAAAGAGGAATTAATATCCATAGCGGAAAGCCAAAAAGCACAATTTATATCTCTTGCAAATGAGAAAATAACGCCGCTTTCCGATGCGCTAGAACTGGGTATAGCAACAGACGAAGAAATGCTATTACTCAAAGAATGGAAAAAATATCGAGTCATGCTTAATCGGGTTGATACGTCAAAAGCCCCAAAAATTGACTGGCCAATTGCACCATTATCGTAATTAACAAAAAGACCGGGATTCAGGCTGAATCCCGGTCTTTTTGTTATTACTAATACTACAATGGTTAATGTTCCGTCATCATACAAACTATTCTCCACCAAGATTTTTTAGTTCATACGATATTAGTGATCTTGTACGTCATCGAAATTTATTTTCCAGAATAAATCTTTCAACATGAAAATTATTTAATATACCTATATAAAAAGGCATTCATTACTCAGATATTCTTTCAATTTAAACATATCGGATTGTTTACTACTCAAAATATACGAAAATAATTAACCCCATAAGCTATAAAAATGTTTAATTATTATTTTTTCATCTCTAAACTGTGAGAGATGGAAAATTATCCTTACAATAACTTAAAAAATCACCTATAGAACCCACTATTGAATTTTAGGAGAATATATATGAGTCCCAAAAATGATTTTAAAGCGTTTTCTATTAGAGATGGTGCAAATGTGGTGGCTCAAAATTTATATGAAGGCACTCCAGAATTGCAGACTGGATTTCCCCCAATAGGCCTTACCACGCATGTATTAAATAAGGCATTACGTCAGTCATCAACAATATCATCTGTTGTAGCTGATTTTATTGCGACAGAATCTGGCAGTGATGTTTTGGATGATGGCAATATAGTCAAACTCACTGCACAATTGAATAAAGCGCTAGAACAAAAAATTACAAAAAAAGTTCCCGATGCCTTATTAACACAAAAAGGTGTTGTTCAACTCACAGATATCATTGGCAATAGTAATACACTGGCTGCAACACAGAAGCTTGTCTCCGATATAAATAATAATGCCAATAACAGACTAGAAAAAACGCAAAACGGCGCAGATATTCCTAATAAAAATGAGTTTGTGAAAAACTTAGGTTTAGATAAAGCTGCAAACCTGAAAGTGGGAAATGGAATTAATCAAGTTCCAAATATGTCTTTTTTCACCGCAAACTTGGTTAAGAATGGCTGGCAAAAATTGCCTTCGGGTTTAATTTTAATGTGGGGATTAGCACAAGTTTATAACCATAGCGACCCTCAATCTGGGTATTTAAATAACTTTCCAATACCATTCCCAAACGCATGTTTTAGTATCACATTAACTCACCGTGGTAATGACCCCCAAGCAGCAGGTATATTTTCAGCAACGATAGAAAATCAGCATCAGTTTCGGTGTTATAAAAATCTTAATTACCATAAACTCACTACTTTTACATTTTTTATGGCAATAGGATATTAATTAAAAAAATTATTATGATTATTTAATGAAAATTGGCAAAGAATTATGAATAACAAAAACTATGTATTCAGTCCATCAAATAAATCATTTTATCCTCTATCATTACAGCAGAATTATATTGAATCAGGCTCATGGCCAAACGATCCCATATCTGTAACTGATAGCATATTCAATAATTTCTCGGAAATACCTCCCACCGGAAAAATACTTTCCTGTGGCGAAGATGGTCTTCCTTGTTGGGAAGACACTCCACCACCAACAAAAGAGCAATTTATATCCATAGCGGAAAGCCAAAGAACGCAATTTATATCTCACGCGAATAAAAAAATAATCCCACTTTCTGATTCAGAAGAACTTGATATAGCAACAGACGAAGAAATGCGATTACTCAAAGAATGGAAAAAATACCGAATCATGCTTAACCGGGTTGATACGTCAAAAGCACCGGAAATAGACTGGCCAATTTTACCATTATTGTAACTAATAAAAGACCGGGATCAGGATAGCGCCCGGTCTTTATCACTCTATTCATTCTGGTATTTTAGCTATGCAATATCAAGAACCATTGAAATATCAACCCAATCCAGTAATATCATATACTTTTTCCCGGAGAATAATGACTCATTATTACTCCTCCTGCTCACCCTGACAGGATTTTATGGTTTAAATATATTTTCACCATTCTATTTATCAATATCAGGTTATTTGATTGAAAAATTCAACCAATTATCATCAACTACACATAAATAGTTAATCGCCTAAGTTATAAAAGTATTTCATTATTATTTTACCGAACTAGACTATGAATTTCTTAAAGTTATCTTTATAACAATTAAATATTATTAATTATAGAATACACTATTTAATTTGAGGGAAAAACATGAGTCCAAAAAATGATTTTAAGGCTTTTTCTATTAGTAACAATGCTAATGTTGTGAGCCAAGAAAAATATGAAGAGAACGAGAGTTTAAATACTGGATTTCCACCAGAGAGTATTACTACTCATGTATTAAATAAAGCATTACGTCAGTCATCAACCATATCATCTGTAGTCGCTAACTTTATCGCAACACAATCTGGCAATGATGTTCTCGATGATGGTAATATAGACAAACTCACCGCCCAATTAAATAAAGCGTTAGAACAAAAAATCACAACAAAAATTCCTGATGCCTCATTAACACAAAAAGGTATTGTTCAACTCACAGATATCATTGGCAATAGTAATACACTGGCCGCAACTCAGAAACTTGTTTCCGATATAAATGATAGTGCTAACGGCAGATTGGCCAAAAACCAAAATGGTCAAGATATTCCTAACAAAAATGAGTTTGTGAAAAATCTCGGTTTATTAGACTTGTTATTAGCAGGCACTCCTCTGTTTACACAAGGGGATAATTTCATAACGCTTAAAATTCCATTTTTGAGCGGATCAAAGAGAAAATATATCTTATTACAATCTGTATATGCAAAGGCTCCAAATTTAGCTAACGAGGGGAAATTCACTATCACATACCCAATTGCATACTCTTATGAACCTCATGCTATACTTTCAAGTATGGGAGGATTTGCCAGTGGAGGCAACTATGGTGAAGGAGCTGAAATATTAAAAATCAATAAAGAAAACCTAGTAATAATATCACATTGGCAGTCTCGCGGTGCACACTTTCCGCCTGTACGCATATTCGTAATAGGAGTATCAGATAACTAACTTTCAACACTCATAGTTGTTATCTATCTCTGACTTTAGAATTATCTTGATAAAGCACCGGAAATTGACTGGCCAATTGCGCCATTATTGTAATTAACAAACAGACCGGGATTAGAATAATACCCGGTCTTTATCATTTTATTTACTCTAATACTATACCCGTCATCTTTCAAGTTGCCTCTTTGTTGGCTGCACTCGCTCACCCCGGTCACATAGTTTGCTATGCTCCCGGGGATTCACTCCCTTGCCGTCGCGATGCATCTTGAAATCCATTGGGTATAGGTTGTAAATATTCTGTTATCATCCAAGCTATTTTCTCTCAAGACCTATTAACTACATAATATTGGAAGTTTTACACGCCCTTGACTTATTTCCTATATAGCTAACTGAATAATAAAGTTCACACATAAGCGTTTTCTAAGATAGAAAAAATTTCATCTATTATGGTTTTTTATTGCCAGACTTGGTTTTTCAATGTAATTTATGTCGTATAAAAATACAATAAGTGTGTAATAGTAAGAAATTAAAACTGACGATAACACACTGGTATAAAATGAAAAATAAACTAAGTTATTAAAATGTCGTTATTAATCAAAAAAAGCTGTATCAATTGTGATATGTGTGAACCTGAATGTCCCAATCAGGCTATATCAATGGGAGATGAAATTTATGAGATTGATTCCAAGCGTTGCACCGAATGCATCGGTCATTATGACGCTCCAACCTGTCAATCAGTCTGTCCGATAAATAATACCATTATCACCGATCCAGACCAACAGGAAACAGAAGAGCAATTGTGGGATAAATTTGTATTACTGCATCATGCAGATAAGATCTGAAATCAACGCTCAAGAATAACGGTCGCACAGGCATAGCGACGCTCATCGGCCAATGTCACATGCAAAGAGGTCGCCCCTAATTGCTGAGCCAACACTGCGGCCGCACCATAGAGCCGCAAAATCGGTTTTCCCAGTGCATCATTGACCACTTCAAACTGGTTAAATGCCAGCCCATTACGGATACCCGTTCCTAATGCCTTTGCTGCGGCTTCTTTTACCGCAAAACGCTTAGCCAAAAAACGAACCGGTTTTTCATGTTGCTGATATTGTTCCCATTCGAATTCACTGAGAATGCGTCTTGCCAAGCGCTCACCTGAGCGCTCGACAACCCCTTCAATACGGGCAATTTCAACAATATCTGTACCTAACCCAATAATAGCCATTAACGGCGAGCTTTCCGCATTTGGGTTTTCATATCCGCCACCGCAGCGGTCAAGCCACTGAATACCGCACGTCCAATAATGGCATGACCAATATTCAACTCATAAATTTCTGGCAGAGCAGCAATACGTTGTACATTATGATACGTCAGCCCATGACCCGCATTAACCGTTAGACCTTTACTCGCTGCATAAGTCGCGGCTGCTTTAATACGATGGAACTCTTTTTCTTGTTCTACTTCACTTTCTGCATCGGCATAAGCACCAGTATGAATTTCAATGAAAGGTGCGCCAACTTCACTAGCCGCATCAATTTGTCGATGTTCCGCATCAATAAATAACGAGACAAGAATACCCGCATCAGATAGACGCTTAACCGCCGCAGCAACTTTATCTTTCTGACCAATAACATCTAAGCCCCCTTCTGTTGTCACTTCCTGCCGTTTTTCAGGCACCAAACAGCAAAATTCAGGTTTAATGCGACAGGCAATATCCACCATTTCATCTGTCACAGCCATCTCAAGGTTCATCCGAGTCTGGATAGTTTTTTTCAACAGTTCTACATCCCGATCGGTAATATGACGGCGATCTTCACGCAAATGAATGGTAATTCCATCGGCTCCCGCCTGTTCCGCAACAAAAGCCGCTTGAACCGGATCAGGATAATTGGTACCACGGGCATTGCGCACTGTCGCAATGTGATCGATATTAACGCCTAATAATACTTCAGCCATATTTATCTCCTGTAGTCATATTAGAATATGACAAGTTTACACTTTCCATCTTGAAGAGAAACAAATTCATTAGTTTTCTTTCTTTTCAGGCTTCTGACGTACAAACTGCCGAAATAATTCACGACTTTTCAAAGGTTTGCCACCGAGATAAGGTTTTAATGCAATACGCGTGAAACGCTTTGCTGCCTTTAATATAGTAGAATCAGGGAATTCACGAGTTGCCAGTGATTTTAATTCGCGCCCGGTAAAACTGTAATGATCAACAACCAAGCTAGCAATAAATCCTTTTTCTTCTCTATAACGGTAGGTCATCGTGTCATCCACCGGCTCACCACTGCCCGCACAATGCAGATAATCAACGCCATAACCAAGATTTGCCAGCAACGCCAGTTCAAACCGACGTAATGCATGTTCCGGTGTATATTCACTGGCAGCAAGAACCTGCAAACATTGGAGATAATCAAAGAATAAGGCGGGGTAAGCCGTTCCCTGTTCAAGCACTCTTGACAACAATTCATTGATATATAAACCGCTGTACAATACGTTGCCGGTAAGAGGAAGGGCCAGAGAGATAGGATCTGCATCACGCAGCGTTTTAATTGCCCCCCGCCCACTCCAACGAACCAGCAATGGGGTAAAGGGCTGCAAGCAACCTTTCAAATTGGAACGACGGCTACGCGCACCTTTTGCCAACACGCTAATCCGCCCTTCATTTTCAGTAAACAGATCCAGTAACAGACTAGTTTCACTGTAAGGACGCCCATGAAGAATAAAAACACGTTGCCAACCGTCCACAGGGGATGCCTTATTTCAAATCATCGACGTAACCCAAGCTACGTAATGCTCGCTCATCATCAGCCCAACCCGCTTTAACTTTAACCCACAGTTCTAAGTGGATTTTTACATCAAACAGCCTTTCCATATCCTGACGGGCTTCAATGCCAATGGTCTTGATTTTACTGCCTTTATTACCAATGACCATTTTCTTCTGGCCTTCACGCTCAACCAGAATCAAACCATGGATATTGTAACCACCGCGCTCATTCGCCACGAACTGCTCAATTTCAACCGTGACAGAATATGGCAATTCATCACCAAGAAAACGCATAAGCTTTTCTCGAATAATTTCAGAAGCCATAAACCGCTGAGAACGGTCAGTAATGTAATCTTCCGGAAAATGGTGAGTCGCTTTCGGTATATATCCGCGCACAATTTTGGCAATCGTATCAACATTCATGCCTTTTTCAGCGCTCATTGGAACAACATCAAGAAAACTCATCTGTTTACTGAGAAAACCAATATGTGGCAATAAGCTGGTTTTATCGGTCACGTTATCCACTTTATTGATAGCCAGCAAAACCGGACAACGCAGATTACGCAGTTTGTTCAGTACCATCTCGTCATCCGGGGTCCAATGAGTCCCTTCGACAACAAAAATAACCAACTCCACATCACCGATAGAACTGCTAGCTGCCCGGTTCATCAACCGGTTAATTGCCCGTTTTTCTTCAATATGCAATCCCGGCGTATCCACATAAATAATCTGATAAGCACCTTCAGTATGGATACCCATAATACGGTGACGGGTCGTCTGCGGTTTACGAGAAGTGATAGATATTTTCTGACCTAAAAGCTGATTTAGCAGCGTGGATTTCCCCACATTAGGCCGTCCAACTATTGCAACGAATCCGCAATAGGTTTCTTGTTCGCTCATTCAAGCTCCAATTGTTTTAATGCTTGCTCAGCCGCTGCCTGTTCCGCTTTGCGACGGCTGGAGCCTGTTCCTTTAACCGGCTGTTCAATACCGCTCACTTGACAGTGAATAGTAAATTCTTGATCGTGAGCTTCACCACGAACCATAACAACCAGATATGATGGCAGAGGCAGATGATGCCCTTGCAAATATTCCTGTAAACGAGTTTTCGGATCTTTCTGTTTGTCGCCAGGGCTGATTTCATTCAGACGGGTTTCGTACCATCTCAGAATAATTCTTTCAATAGTCTGGATATCGCTATCAAGGAAAATAGCACCAATCAGCGCTTCAACCGTATCAGCCAGTATTGATTCACGGCGGTAACCGCCGCTTTTCAGTTCCCCCGGCCCCAAACGAAGGCATTCACCTAATTCAAATTCCCTTGCCAATTCAGCCAGCGTATTACCACGCACCAATGTGGCACGCATGCGGCTCATATCCCCCTCATCAACACGAGGAAAGCGATGATACAACGCATTGGCAATAACAAAACTCAGGATTGAGTCACCAAGAAATTCCAGCCGTTCGTTATGTTTACTGCTGGCACTACGATGAGTTAACGCTTGTATCAGCAAATCATGCTGATCAAAAGTGTACCCCAGCTTACGCTGCAATCTGTTAATTACGATGGGATTCATGTGCTACCAATATCGGTCAGAATTCGTCAAATAAAAACGCACACGCAACAGACCTGTAACAGGAACTCCTGACAAAACTGTTGCGTTTGCACTGGCTCCTTTAGGAGCCAGTTATTAAGTTTGAAAGGACATTCTACACTGCGAGTAAAATTAATGCTTCGCTAATATAAAAATATTAATTAATTCCACCAATACGGCTGAAGCGAACTCCGGTAGGCCATTCTCCTTCCTGTTTTTCAAAACTCATCCAGATGGCGGAAGCGCGACCGACCAAATTCTTTTCAGGGACAAAGCCCCATGCACGGCTATCAGCGCTATTATCACGGTTATCACCCATCATAAAATAGTGGCCTTCGGGCACAATCCACATTCCCTCTGGCAAGCCAGGCTGACGGAAATTAGGTACCGATAGTACACCGGGAATCTCCAAAATATGATGGGTCACTGAGTCCAAATTCTCAATTCTTTCACCCTGCCGCATACTGTAAGGCGGCAACGTTTCTTCAACAGGAATTTGGAAAACACCTACCTTTCTCAAACTTTCACCATTGGAATCGACACCATATTGCTGCATTGTCCACTCACTTGGAAATAGTGAACCGTAAGAAACCGGTAGTTCTCCCTGACAATTCCCTGTCTTACTGCAATTAGAAAAAATACGCAATTCTTTCTTTGCCGGATCATAAATAATTTTATCACCTGGTAAACCAACCACGCGTTTGATGTAGTCAAAACTGGGATCCAACGGGTATTTAAATACAGCAACATCACCACGCTTTGGTTCGCCAGTCTTAATCAATGTTGTTTGAGTGATGGGATCTTTCAATCCGTATGAATATTTCTCTACCAGAATGAAATCACCAATCAATAAAGTTGGCATCATGGAACCCGATGGGATCTGAAAAGGCTCATAAACAAAAGAGCGCAGGATCAGAACCACGGCTAACACAGGAAAAATAGATGAACAGGTATCCACCCATGTCGGCTTGTTAATAGTCTCAGCCAGATGCTCCTGATCCATTGTACCTTCAGTCAGCTCCTGCAATCTGGCAAGTTTTTTCTTGCGCTCTGGTGCCCATTTGAAACGATCGATACACCAAATAATGCCGGTGACTAACGTTGCCAACGTTAGGATCAGGGCAAAAGTGTTAGCCATTTAGACTCCTTACAAGCTTATTAATTGTCTTTACCAACATGAAGAATGGCTAAGAAAGCTTCCTGTGGTAACTCAACGTTACCCACTTGTTTCATACGTTTCTTACCCTCTTTCTGTTTCTGCAATAGCTTTTTCTTACGGCTGACGTCACCACCATAACACTTCGCCAAGACGTTTTTACGCAATTGCTTCACTGTTGAGCGCGCAATAATATGATTACCAATCGCAGCCTGAATTGCGATATCGAACTGTTGACGAGGAATAAGTTCTTTCATCTTCTCCACCAGCTCCCGGCCACGGTACTGTGCATTGCCACGGTGAGTAATCAACGCCAATGCATCAACTCGTTCAGCATTAATCAATACATCCACACGAACCATATCAGATGACTGGAAACGAGTGAAATTATAATCCAGTGAAGCATAACCGCGAGAGGTAGATTTCAATCGATCGAAGAAGTCCAAAACCACTTCCGCCATCGGTATTTCGTAAGTCAGTGCAACCTGTTTACCGTGGTAAACCATGTTAGTTTGCACCCCGCGCTTCTCAACACATAAGGTAATGACGTTCCCCAAATATTCCTGAGGTAACAGCATATGGCACTCAGCAATTGGTTCACGTAACTCTTCAATATTATTCAGCGGTGGTAGTTTAGATGGGCTATCCACATAGAGAATATCGCGGCTAGTTGTCTCCACTTCATACACAACCGTTGGGGCCGTTGTAATAAGGTCGAGATCATATTCACGTTCCAGACGCTCTTGAATAATCTCCATATGCAACAGGCCAAGGAAACCGCAACGGAAACCAAAACCCAACGCAGAAGAACTTTCCGGCTCATAAAATAGTGAAGCGTCATTCAGACTCAATTTACCTAATGCGTCACGGAACGCTTCATAGTCATCAGAACTGACAGGGAACAGCCCTGCATAAACCTGTGGCTTCACTTTTTTAAAGCCTGGAAGTGGTTTTTCCGCTGGTTGACGGGACAATGTTAAGGTATCCCCGACGGGTGCACCAAGAATGTCTTTAATTGCACAAACTAACCAGCCCACTTCGCCACAATCTAATACATCACGATCAACACGTTTAGGGGTGAAAATGCCAAGGCGATCGGCGTTATACACCTGGCCGGTACTCATTACCTTGATTTTATCACCCTTACGCAAGGTACCGTTTTTAATCCGCACCAGAGAGACAACACCAAGGTAATTATCAAACCATGAGTCAATGATAAGAGCCTGTAATGGCGCATCAGGATCGCCTTCCGGGGCTGGAATCTCTTTAACCAAACGCTCAATGACGTCTTGTACGCCGACACCCGTTTTGGCCGAACAGCGCACGGCATCGGTAGCATCAATACCGACAATATCTTCGATCTCTTCCGCTACGCGCTCAGGCTCTGCCGCCGGCAAGTCGATTTTATTCAGAACAGGAACAACTTCTAGATTCATATCCAACGCGGTATAACAGTTAGCCAGCGTCTGGGCTTCCACTCCCTGTCCAGCATCAACCACTAGCAATGCCCCTTCACAGGCAGCTAGTGAACGGGAAACTTCATATGAGAAATCAACGTGCCCCGGCGTATCGATAAAGTTTAATTGATAGAGTTGCCCATCATTCGCCTTGTAATCCAAGGTAACACTCTGGGCCTTAATGGTGATACCACGCTCACGCTCAAGATCCATGGAATCCAGCACTTGCTCTGCCATCTCACGATCTGTTAAGCCACCACAAATTTGAATAATACGGTCAGATAACGTCGACTTACCGTGGTCAATGTGAGCAATAATGGAGAAATTTCGTATTTGCTTCATTATAAATATTTTTCTGCCTTGATATTTCTGAATCATTCGCCTATATGGACACACAGAGGGACATAAAGCGACGGTTTATTAGGTCGGCCACCGGCCTGAAAGGCTGTATTCTACATGCCAAATCTACGAAAACCTAGTCATGCCTACAGCTTTAAGGTATGAATCATTAAACGTTTTGGATAACTAAAATATACCCGTTATCTTTCAAGTTGCCTCTTTGTTGGCTGCTCCCGGGAATTCACTCCCTTGCCGTCGCGATGCATCTTGAAATCCATTGGGTATAGATTTATTCCCGATGCTGAATGTGAATGGCATCAGGAGGCAAGCCGATTTGCAAAACGACAGGTTGATATTCCTGCCGATTATCCCAGTAAGTAGCGATTTTGCGGGCAAAGAAGAATCCTAACGCGCCTCCTAAAACACCGCCACAAAACACCCACAATTGATTGGTCACCCATAACTGAAAAAGTGCACCACCAAGGAATAACCCAATAAGCGGTGTCAGATAAACCAACAACGCCGAACGCAGCAAGCTCCCTTCAGGGATTCCAACTTCCACTTTTTGCCCCGGTTGCAACGGTTGTAAAATCTCAAGTTCAAGCTGATGTATGCCATCAGACCCTAATTTATTGAGTAAATAAGAACCACACGTTGCTCGCGCCTGACAACTGCCACAACCAGAAGAGGAACCATAACGTAATAATGCCCGCCCCTGTTGCCAGTGAATTACTGTTGCCCACTCTTTAACCATCAGTCAGCTCCTATAAATGCGACACCAGCGGCGATACGCTTGGCAGTTGCCAATGGTAATTCACCAATAATTGTCACCTCATTTGCACCACGTATTGCACTATAAATCGTTCGGGGCCCACGACGGAGAGGATATTCCAACTTACCGGTTTTATCAGCATTAGTCACATTCACAGAAAAGCTAAATAAACCATCACTGAACATAATAGATTCAAGTGCGCCACTATTTGACAATTTACGACGGTTACGCGAAACCTCAACGAAACCAGCCGGCAATTTACCCACCTTCCAATTAAATACGACCTTCTCTAATGGTGGAATGACCAGCATTGGTGGCATATTTAAGCGAGTAATCACACTCATTGCATCATTGATATCCCCATCGATGGTAGAAGAAACAACCCTAAATTGTTCAAGCGCCTCACTATCACGATCAAGTAAGTCAATACGTAATGGTAAATGAGTTTCTTCGTCGATCAATAAAATATAATTATAACGCACTTCATCTTTGGAGGTGATGCGTACAACCCTACAAGGCCTATCACCGATATGGGTACGACCAACGTCAATGAAATTGTAATATTTTTTCAACTGATTGAAGTCAGCAAAAATGACGGTCGGTAAATAATCAATAATATGATTACCACTAAGACTAAAAGCATCCAATCCAGGTTCAAAATAACTGATCTCATTACCACGCTGGACAACTTCCCTACGAGAACCATCCATCTGCATAATCTGGGCAATTGGAATACCATTGATAATAGCGTGGCGATAACGAACTGAGACAATAGCCTGCTGGTTGAGATTAATAAAAGCAAGCTCGTAAGTTAGTGACCGAGTGGCATTACCCATCTCCCGCAACAAAACCTCAGCACTGCTAAGCTGTGCCGAGGCTTGTAAAGGAGCAAGCAGGCCACCCGCCAGCAAACAAACGGAGAACCAAATATGTTTCATTACTGCTATTGTGTTCCTAAAGATTGCGTTCCGGGAACCGGAATAGCAACCTGTGGTGAAATTCCCCGTTCATCATTTTGCCTAAAATGCACACGGCGATCGAGTTCATATTGTTGCAGCATGATGTTAATACGTTTATTACGCTCCTGCATTTGAATGCGCGGATCATTGCCAAATATATCATCACCAGAAGGCACTCCCAAACTCACCGGAGAAGCCGATCCCATCATTGGCAAAGTGTTAAATGCGGGCGTATCAGATTGATATTCAAGATCCTCAGCACTATGGCTGTTGTACTGCTGTACACCAACCAATACTGCCAGCGAAACACAGGCTGCAACACTCACTTGAACCATTTGACTCACCCAAGGACGAAGCTTTTGCCAGAACGGCATTTTTTGCCAGTTCTCTGGTTGAGGCTGAGATTCAGGTATAGCCCCAAGGGTGAAATGAACCGGCTCTTTTTCAAGTGCCAATGCAACCCGACTAGCAATATCCAGATGCAATACTTCCGTCACATCACCGCGCAATGTATCACGGATCAAGTGGTAATTTTCCCAGCGTTTCTGCATTACAGAATCTTTAGACAAAATACTAACGACTTCACTATCAAGAGTTTCGCCATCCATCAATGCGGAAAGTTTTTCTCTTTGCATGCCAAAGTACCCTTCAGTATTGTTCCACTATTTTTAATTTTAAATCAGTGGTTGAATTTTATCATCAATGGCTTCCCTTGCACGGAAGATGCGGGAACGAACCGTACCAACCGGACAATCCATAATGGTAGCTATTTCTTCATAGCTTAACCCATCTAATTCCCTCAGCGTTATTGCTATTCGCAAATCCTCGGGAAGAGATTCAATAGCTCGGAAAACCACCTGCCTTAATTCTTCTGACAACATTAAATTCTCAGGGTTCGAAATTTCTTTTAGTGCATTTGAAGTTTCATAATTTTCTGCGTCACTGGCATCCAAATCACTGGACGGCGGACGGCGCCCTTGAGAAACCAAATAATTCTTCGCAGTGTTTACTGCAATACGATACAACCAAGTATAAAAAGCACTATCGCCACGAAACGAAGCCAATGCACGATAGGCTTTAATAAATGCCTCCTGAGCAACGTCAGGAACATCACCCTGCGGAATATAGCGGGATAAAAGACTCGCCACTTTATGCTGATATCTGATTACCAGTAGGTTAAATGCCTTTTGATCACCTTTCTGCACTCGTTCAACCAGCATTTGATCCGTTAACTGCTCGCTCATTCGAGGTTAAATCTCCCGAAGCAAAGCTCCACATTGATATTTACTGAACCAACCATGCTGTCCTATTCCTGAGCAAGCATGGCTTTGAGTAATAAAATTCTGCGAAGTTCAATTTTTGTCATCATTTTGTTGCAATCATAGCTTTGATCATATCTGATAGGCTAACATGATTTTTACCCATCTTCATTCATACATCATCAATTATGCAATCATTATTCTCTCAACATTACAGCGATGTACTTATTATTGGCAGCGGTGTCGCCGGCCTATCTCTGGCTTTACGCCTGGCCTCACAGTATAAAGTCACGGTATTAAGTAAAAGTATTCTTAGCGAAGGTGCATCCTATTATGCACAGGGCGGTATCGCCGCTGTATTTGATAAGACAGACAGTATCGCATCTCATGTCGAAGATACCCTTATCGCCGGAGCAGGACTTTGCGATAAAAGCGCTGTTGAGTTTATCACCAGCAATGCCCGTCATTGCGTACAATGGTTGATTGATCAAGGTGTCATGTTTGATACAGAAACCAACGAAGATGGAGAAAAACAATATCATCTGACCCGTGAAGGTGGTCACAGCCATCGTCGTATTCTGCATCATGCTGATACAACCGGCAAAGAAGTAGAAACGACACTGGTTGATAAAGCGATGTCTCATCCAAATATCACAGTGAAAGAGCGCTGCAACGCAGTGGATTTAATTACGTCAAATAAAGCCCGGTTAGACGGTGATAATCGAGTCGTCGGCGCTTATATCTGGAACCGTCAGCAAGAACAGGTGGAAACTTATCGCGCTAAGGTTGTTGTACTGGCAACAGGCGGTGCGGCTAAAGTCTATCAATATACGACAAATCCCGATATCTCATCCGGTGATGGCGTTGCAATGGCATGGCGCACGGGTTGCCGTATCGCCAATCTGGAATTTAACCAGTTTCATCCGACCTGTCTTTTCCATCCACAGGCGCGCAATTTCCTGTTGACAGAAGCCCTGCGAGGTGAAGGAGCATATCTGAAACGACCTGATGGTAGCCGTTTTATGCTTGATTTCGATGAACGTGCTGAACTAGCTCCTCGCGATATCGTAGCACGAGCAATTGACCATGAAATGAAACGCCTTGGTGCTGA
Source organism: Photorhabdus sp. S10-54 (assembly GCF_963878145.1). Lineage (NCBI taxonomy): Bacteria > Pseudomonadati > Pseudomonadota > Gammaproteobacteria > Enterobacterales > Morganellaceae > Photorhabdus > Photorhabdus sp. S10-54. The sequence continues at coordinate 170,008 of NZ_CAWNXG010000004.1, forward strand.
CTGCATGTTTCTGGATATCAGCCATAAGCCAGCGGATTTCATTATCCAGCATTTTCCAATGATTTATGAAAAATTGCTGACACTGGGCTTTGATCTAACAAAAGAGCCGATTCCAATCGTTCCTGCCGCGCATTACACCTGCGGTGGTATTGTTGTCGATCATCAGGGACATACTGATCTCAACAACTTATATGCTATCGGTGAAGTCAGCTATACGGGTCTGCACGGTGCAAACCGTATGGCATCTAATTCTCTGCTGGAGTGTCTGGTGTATGGCTGGTCTGCTGCAGAAGATATCCAACAACAGATCGAAAAAATAGAAGAAGTACCGCAACTCCTTTTCTGGGATGAGAGCCGTGTTGACAATTCAGATGAACAGGTCGTCATACAGCACAACTGGAACGAATTACGTCTATTTATGTGGGATTACGTCGGCATTGTGCGTACAACCAAACGCCTGGAACGAGCACTGCGCCGTATTAATATGCTGCAACAGGAGATTCACGATTATTATTCCAATTTCAAGATTTCTAACAATCTGCTGGAATTACGAAATCTGGTGCAAGTCGCTGAATTAATCGTGCGTTGTGCGCTGGAAAGAAAAGAGAGCCGAGGTCTGCATTTCACACTGGATTACCCCGATTTACTGCCAGAATCAAAACCAACGATTTTGACGCCCTGATTTTTACTAGCAAAACTTCTGCATGACCACGCTCCGGCGTGGTTCTTTCCACAATTCATAAAATAATTCAATAATAGAGATAAAAATCCGTCACCAATTGCTGAAATTCTTGCGTATATGTACCGTCTGGTTGACGAATAGTCAATTCACTGATTAAACTGATTTTTTCCTGACGGGAAAATGCCAATAACATCCGATGCAATGGCTTACTTTGCCTGTCGCGGATATTGACCCGATGATGGGAAAACCAACCCAGACGACATGCCATTGTTTCAAATTCCTCACCAATGGCATATGGCAATACCACACAAAACAGACCATCCGCTGTAATCAACGTCTCGGCGTATTGTAATAATCGCTGGTGAGTCAGCGACCCCGTATAACGAGCCTGTTCCCTTGTCTCATTTCGACAAGCAACAGCCGGTTCAAAATAGGGGGGGTTACTGACAATTAAGTCATAACATTGCGAATACTGTTCAGCGAAATCACCAATATCCTGCTGATAAACATTTATTTTTTTCTGCCACGGAGATTGTTCTGCATTATCTTGCGCCTGCAATGCGGCCTCTGTATCCAATTCCACTGCATCAATTTTAGTATTTTCATCCGTACGCTGTGCTAGCATCAACGCAATGAGCCCACTGCCACAGCCAATATCTAAAATCGCTTTTTTGTCACTCACTGGAGCCCATGCTCCCAATAAAACGCCATCAGTTCCGACTTTCATCGCACACCGCTCATGACCAACAAAAAATTGCTTGAAAGTAAATCCATCCCGGCGTAAAAGTCGTTTCTGTTTCAAATTAATAACCTATATCTATTTAGCACAATAAATTTCGCCATAGGATAAAGGTTATTATGTTTCGGTAAAAGCTATCTACCTTAATTGACCGCTTTAATAGATGAACAATACGCCCAACCCGTTTATAATCGGCGGCCTAAACAGAGGTATATGATGACTGCAACAAACTTTTCTGAACTTGAACTTGATGAACGCCTGCTTGACGCCCTGAATGATAAAGGTTATTCCCGCCCAACAGCAATTCAGGCTGCGGCTATTCCGGCAGCAATGGACGGGCGTAATGTACTAGGATCAGCGCCTACCGGTACCGGCAAAACCGCCGCTTACCTGCTGCCAGCTATGCAACATTTATTAGATTTTCCACGCAAGAAATCTGGACCACCACGCATTCTGATCCTGACGCCCACCCGTGAGCTAGCCATGCAAGTGGCAGATCAGGCAAAAGAATTCGCTGCACATACCAATTTGGATATCGCGACCATTACTGGCGGCGTAGCCTATATGAATCACGCAGAAATTTTCAGCGAAAATCAAGATATTGTCGTCGCCACTACAGGCCGTCTGCTGCAATATATCAAGGAAGAAAACTTTGATTGTCGGGCAGTTGAAACACTCATCCTTGATGAAGCCGATCGTATGCTGGATATGGGTTTTGCCAACGATATTGAAACCATAGCGGGTGAAACCCGTTGGCGCAAACAGACCATGCTATTCTCTGCTACTCTGGAAGGGGAAGCCATCCGTGATTTTGCTGAACGTTTACTGGAAGATCCAGTTGAAATTGATGCTGAACCATCACGCCGTGAACGCAAAAAAATCCAGCAATTTTACTACCGTGCAGATAATTTGGCACACAAAACAGCCCTACTTTGCCATTTACTAAAACAACCCGATGTCACTAAATCCATTATTTTTGTTCGCAAACGTGAACGTGTACATGAACTTGTGGATGAATTGCATCAAGCCGGCATTAAAGCCCGATTCCTTGAAGGGGAAATGGTACAAGCTAAAAGGACGGAAGCAGTTAAGCGCCTGAATGATGGCAGTATCACTGTTCTGGTTGCAACAGATATTGCTGCCCGTGGATTGGATATTGATGATATCAGTCATATTTTCAATTTTGATTTACCGCGCACCGCCGATATTTATCTACACCGTATTGGCCGGACAGCTCGTGCAGGTCGCAAAGGTACTGCAATTACCTTAGTGGAAGCACATGATCATCCTTTATTAGGCAAAATCAGTCGCTATCTGAATGAACCACTAACGTCGCGGATTGTTGATGAACTTCGCCCAACAACCAAAGCACCAAGTAACAAAGCCCACAATAAGCCATCGAAAAAAGTATTGGCTAAACGCAAAGAGAAAAAGAAAGCAGAAGACTCGAAGAAAAAAGTCAAAATACGTCATCGAGATAGCAAAAATATCGGTAAACGCCGTAAACCTTCCGGTAATCCAAAACCGGAAGTATCAACCAGCAGCGATGCGTAAATCTTTAAACGGGCCAGTTGGCCCGTTAATTATAATATGCAGTCGCACATAGTCAGATTATTCTGTGAGTAAATAGGCTCTCAGCATTCTCTATTTCTTTAAATAATCTATCGGGTATTTTGCCATCCCGAGTTTTTGCAGTCGATTATTTAATCGGTTTATGACAGAATTTATTTCCCGTCCCGATTAGAAACTTTCATTAAAATCTGCCCCTCTTGGAAAGTATATTGCCTAATTAGCCCATTAATATCCTCATTCCCCCTTTTTCCCAGAGGAATAAGGATTAGCTAAATCAATATTTGTATTTAATTTTTTACTAATAATTTTGTGAGGCGGATACTCTTTACACCAGTAACTCACACTACACTGACTGGCGATCCAAATGGCCTCCCCTCATCACAGATACAGCATGGCAGAGGAGAACAGAGAGTATTAGAGTTTCATAAACACTATTTGTAGACGCTCTTGGTCCTGTTTCTGTACCAAGGAATAAAAAGATTTAGCGTTCCGCCCCAGAAAATACCGTCAAGCACACCATTGCTAAAGCCAAAAAACAGATTGAAATGTAACGAATGCAACAACACGAGGTGAATGCTTAACATAGCCGTAATAATAAACTTAACGATAAATGTGATAACAATCAGCGTCAGCGTCAACGAAGTGCCAGGACGGATGATTAAATCACTGCCTGCTTTTTCACGTAATCTTGGTTGAGAGCGCCACAGACCCCATCCCATTACAATCCCGACGAGTAAACCCGCCATCATCGTTATCAAAGCTAAATCTGAGAATGTAGTTTCACAAATGACGCTATATACCCCCCAAACCAAGAATACTATTGGTAGTAAGAAAAGGCGATCAATTCGCATTTCACGATCGTACAAGGCACTGATCCCACGCCTGATGAGAAAAGCAAAAAGAATCCAGACCCATATTGGGGTATCTTTAATAATGGTGGTCAGTGACATATTATTCTCCTTTCATATTTTGCGAGTTAAGAAGACTACACTGTAGAAATAGTTTTTTACTTGTTCCTGTAATGATTTCTCATCACGCCCGGTACGTACTTAGACACAATTATGGCAATCACAATAAATCCTAAAGAAACCAAACGCAGATAGATCGTCCAACTGAAGTAGTCGTTTATCACGCCATTAATAACAAAGACTCTCATCCAGACAAGTGCTATATATTTGTTTATTTCATAAAAGAGAAAATGTTTATACCTGTGATTATTGAAAATGCTTGATTTTCCCCAAACTAAGGCTCATGGTATCCGTCATGAAAATATTCATTACCGGTGAACAGAAAGCCGAACTCGAACACCTTCATCACACCTGCCGTGATAAGAGGGAATGTGATCGCATCAAAGCGGTTCTGCTGGCTTCTGAGGGCTGGAGTTCTGTCATGATCGCTCAGGCCCTGCGTCTGCATGAAACAACGGTTAATCGTCATATCAGCGATGACCTTAATCACCGCAAACTGAAGCCCGAAAATGGCGGCTCTCAGAGCCACCTCAGCGAAACACAGACGCGGGAACTTATCGCTTGTCTGACCGCAAATCTTCTGCCTACCACACAGGCGGTTATCCGCCTTGTCGAAGAACGGTGGGATATCAGTTACACCGTTCCCGGCATCAATAAATGGCTGCACCACAATGGGTTCAGTGATAAAAAACCGACCAGCGTGCCACACAAGTTCAACGCGGAACAGCAACGGGCCTTTATGGAAACCTACGGGAAACTGAAACAGGAAGCCGGAGACCATGAGCCTTTTATGACACTCTCTTCACACGTCAAATCAAGCTGTATCGCCTTTACCTGATTACCATATTTTTTTGTTAACTCTTCAGCTCTGCTATCTCCTTGCCACCAAGTAAACGTAACATTATATTGTTGCACAATGAGATCGTCGATAATACTCATTCCCACTTCTGAAGTGCCAGCCAGTACTAATGCAGAACGTTTTTTTCTGACAGCATTATTTTCAAAGTACTCTCTTCATTTTTCATTATTGTTTCCTTTACACTATCGAAACTGACTCTTAAAATATACTAATGCAATTTTTAAACTGCACCAATTCATATATACAGTGATAAAGAAATTTGGTATTTCATGTAGAATAACCCCATAAAAAACATATAAATTTATCAATTAAAATCCAACAAATGAAACCAAATGTAATATGTTGAAAATAGTCTTTTTCATAATCAGAAAGAGACATTTTATTACTAGAGCCGTGTCTGCACTTACTGCTATAGAACATCTCGATGTAATCAAAAATATCGCTTCTGGCTTCTTCCAGAATCGAGTAAACTTTTCGCTTAATACAATCCCGTCTCAGCAACAGGAAAAAATTTTCAGTTACCACACTATCATGGCAGTTACCACGCTCACTCATACTGCTTTCCAGTTTTAGAATTTCTTTCAGGTTATTGTTAAATTTCAGATCAGACTTGTCCATAATGAATTCCTTAAATCTTAGCGAGTTTATTCTAGCAATCACGCAAGTTTTTGATCATCTATAATAAATGATCAGTCTTAAAGCGACCATAAATTCTGCTTCACAGCTAACAGTTATTTAGAGAAAAATTACTTTCAAAAAAACCATGTTACCGCCAATTTATATGAGTGAATGCAATATAAATATAACACTTATCCCAAGTTTATTTTTCTACCTTTAAATTAAAGTTAAATAAATATGAACTATTTTTTTGAGATAAAGATCAAAGATAATTTAAATAAGTGAATATTATTTAATGTTAATTACGAGTTCTATTATTTGTTTTTCACAAAAACATGCTACATCAGTAAATTAATTTGATTTTTTCCCTATTAGTTATAAATAAAGAAACATTTTCTCGAAAAAATAAATAATTTAACATTCTACGCCAAACAACTTACGAGAACCTCTAAATACTTCCCTTGATCTCGAAATTGAATAAAATATAAACAATGCCGTTCCTGACAAGGTAACCTCATCATGATGATTCGCTCTTCTCAGCAAAAATATCCTAGTGCAGGTAATTTACCTAAGCGCTATGCTTACTTATTGGAAACATTAAGCATGTTTGAATTACCAGCGAAGCTTCCTGACAGAAAATATCCGAGAGTAGTGAGGCGTAAACCGCAAAAATACCCGGTAAAAATAGAGGCCAATCAGCTTAACTGACTGGCATTAGGCCAAATAGCCCGTTTTTATCTTACTTTAAATAATATCGGCTGACTTGCTGCGCTTTCAGCCAATTATTGACTTTATCATATTCAGCCTGCATCTCACGGCTACGTACTTTCAGTGGTGTGAGATTGAAATAGATCTGGAACGTTGACTGCTGCTTATTCTGTAATGTGGGATCAGCGCCTGACTTCAACAATATCAACGCCAGTTCCGGTGAGTTAATTTTAGCTGCAATATGTAACGAAGTATCCCCAACCCGATTAGCCAAGTTGGGGTTAGCTCCTGCTATCAGCAGTAATTTAACCTGAACCTTTCTCCCTACCTGAACCGCAGCATGTAAAGGTGTTGCTAAAGTGACAGGATGAATAATATTCACATCAGGCGAGAATGATAATAAAGATTTAAGATAATCAGGATTGTTGATTTTTGCAGCCGTATGTAAAGCACTTTCTTGTTGCAACCCAGGTTGAGTAGGATCAGCTCCATCCCTCAGCAAATTATTAACATCATCCATTCGCTGATTGAATATCGCCCATTGTAACGGAGTTATATTTTCTTCACTCCGCTGACAATCTAGTTCCGATTCAGGCTCAATTACTTCATTAATTTTCATCACACTTCTCTTTAATTATGCGGAAATGCTCAGATCCGATTCATTAAGCATGACTAGAGATTCTTCTTGCTGTTCATCATTTAAAGATGACCAAGGTTTGTATATCGTTAATAATTCCAGCACCTTTTCAAGAGAATGTGCTTTTAATCCACGTATCAGATTATTAGGAAAACCTTTGCCTGATTCTTCCGAATCATCATTATATTTCAGTAAGATTTTATGTCCTATTGGCTGAGATACCGGCAGTTTTTGTTGTAATGCATCAAGTAAATCATGCTCCACAACATAATGGCGTACCAATCCATTTTCAGCGATAGCCCTACCCTCTTGAGGTGAAAAACCCAAATTTTTCATCATATTGTCAGAAACACCAGCTGAATTAAATATTACCGCAGGCTTTCCAATTGATAATGCGGCTGTCGCGGCTAATCCACCTCCCAAAGAGTGCCCAGTAAATAACAAGTTTTCCCCAAATGCTATTCTGGCAGTACGAGCTAAATCAATTGCTTGATGATATTGAGCTTCATCAAATCCAAAACCTTGTCGTAAATTAGTTAATATATCCTTCAAATCATTAGTGCCCACAAAAGCCACTATGTAGAGATCGTCATTCCGATAAATACCTGCCTGAAAGCCTGTTGTTTCATCCCTTAAATTTGCCGGCTCTATTCCTGCCTTTAATAATTCACCATCAGAAAGACGAACATAATCACCTATTCCCATCGTGGTGCGTATGTAAACATCATCAGAAATTAAGGTCAACATATAATCAATCTCATGAGATTGCTTACCACTAATTTGCTCAGACTTAATTCCTGTGATTGACTTTAAATTAACGTTAATACTCTGTTCATTAATTAATGATTGATAGACTCTATTATTTTGTTTAGTTATTTCCGAGAGGGAAAAAACTTCAGTGGTCGTTTTTTCAATATTCTGGTCTGGAACAGAAGGCGGTGTAACAAGTTGAAGATTATTTAAAACGGGAAAACTTGAATCGACTGATAGATTCATTTCAATTGATAAACTCATAAAATTCCCCTAAGGATAGCTGAAAATAATCGACGATTTAATCAGTACAACTAATCTATCGGCAGGGAACGCCATTAAGTTAAATCAATGTTTAAATTTTGTTAATAAAATTAACCACCTGTGATTCTTCTCTCTGATAACAGAGAAATTTCTACCTATTATTTGTCAATAAATAGCCAGAAAAGAGTCAAAGTGAACTGACTACTTACAACAAATACTGTTTTGGCTTCATACAATATTCAAACGATCCAGCTTATCCTTAACCACAATCTGGCCCTTCACGGTGTTAAATACCTTTAATCATTTCTATCTCTACGTTCGCACAATAAACCAAATTATCAATGACTTATCTTGGTTATTTGGTCAAAACAATATGCCTCATTCCTATATACCCACACAAATGAGGATACTCATTGATTCAAAACAGTTAATTTCATATAGTTACTATAAAACATACTGCTACCTTACGTTTTAAATAAGTTTCTATAGCTAACCTCAAAGCAATTTTTTGGATAAACTTTCAAAAATACTTTACAACATTGAAATAGTTATCAAGAATTTAGTTTTAGTATGCATCAAAGGTTTTCCTCTGATTTTGTAATCGGTAAGCTAACATCCATTTGGTAATTATATAAAAAGGATTTACTATGTCCGCACCCCTCACATGGCACGACGTAATCGGTAACGAGAAAAAACAGCCCTATTTTCTCGACACGCTGGCCTATGTCGCAAAAGAACGTCAGGCAGGTAAAACTATTTATCCGCCACAACAGGATGTATTTAATGCATTCCGCTACACCGAATTGGCTGATATTAAGGTGGTGATACTTGGGCAAGACCCTTACCACGGCCCCAATCAGGCACATGGCCTCTCTTTTTCTGTACAACCGGGTATTCCTGCGCCACCTTCTCTGGTTAATATGTACAAAGAGCTGGCATCCGATATACCTGACTTCCAGCATCCAAATCACGGTTGCCTAGTCAGTTGGGCTAAACAAGGGGTGTTACTACTCAATACCGTACTCACCGTAGAACGTGGTAATGCACACTCCCACGCGAATCTGGGGTGGGAAACTTTCACTGATAAAGTCATTGCCGCTATCAATGAGCACCGTTCAGGCGTCGTTTTTCTGCTTTGGGGCTCCCACGCTCAGAAAAAGGGCTACTTTATTGATGCTAATAAACACCATGTTCTCAAAGCACCTCATCCATCTCCACTATCTGCTCACAGAGGGTTCTTTGGCTGCAAACACTTTTCAAAAGCCAATGCATTGCTAGAAAAACAAGGCATCGCGCCAATTAACTGGACACCTGAGTTGCCACAATAAAAAAATGCCGCCCCTGTTGGAGCGGCATTGATACTTATTACTGAACTAAAATTACTACTGAGCTAAAATTACTTTGATACAGCTACCATTGCCGGGCGTAACAAACGGCCATTTAAGGTATACCCTTTCTGCATGACCATCATGACATGATTTGGTTCATGCTGATCGGATTCCATCATGGTCATAGCCTGATGAATTTCAGGATTAAAAGGAACATTTGTGTCGCCAACAACTTCAATACCAAATTTACCCACAGCCCCAAGGAAAGACTTCAACGTCAGCTCGATGCCTTCAACCATAGGTGCTATTTCGGTATTAGTACGATCTGCCACCTCCAAAGCGCGCTCAAGATTATCAATCACTGGCAACAGTTCATTGGCAAATCTTTCTAACGCAAACTTATGGGCTTTTTCCACATCTTGCTCAGTACGACGACGGATATTTTCAACTTCAGCCTTAGCACGCAAAATGGCATCACGTTCACGTTGTTGCGCCTGCTTGAGCTGTTCTTCCAGCTCTGCGACACGCGGATCAACAACGCTTTCTGTCTCTGATGCTTCTGCTTTATCCGCACTATTTTGCTGTTCAGATACAACTTCCATATCTTCCGAGACTTGCTCGTCAGGCATTTTTTGTTCTTTACTACTCATGAATATCTCCGCGTATTTGGCATTAATCTCGCTACTTAGCCTATTATGGGGATCTAAACTGGGGATTCAAGGGAACCCGCCGTATTGTGAGGATAAAACCTCTTGCTAGAAGGCAATTACAACGATGAATAAAAAATTCAAATGCATAGGTATTGTTGGTCATCCTCGCCACCCAGAAGCACTTGCTACTCATGAGATGCTTTATCATTGGTTAAAATCCAAAGGTTATTCTGTCATTATTGATCGTCAGATTGCCAAAGACATTGGTTTAAAAGATGCACAAACTGGCGGTCTGACTGAAATTGGCAAACAAGCTGATTTAGCTGTCGTTGTTGGTGGTGACGGCAATATGTTGGGCGCTGCCCGGGTCCTTTCCCGTTATGACATTAAAGTCATTGGTATTAACAGAGGCAATCTAGGTTTTCTGACCGACTTAGATCCTGATAATGCTTTGCAACAACTTTCTGAAGTATTGGATGGCGAATATCGGAACGAACACCGTTTCCTACTAGAAGCTCAAGTCAGAAGAAACGGCCAGAAACCTCGTATCAGTACCGCTATCAACGAAGTCGTACTCCATCCGGGGAAAGTGGCACATATGATTGAATTCGAAGTCTATATTGATGAACGTTTTGCCTTTTCCCAACGTTCTGACGGACTAATTATCGCAACGCCAACTGGTTCCACAGCTTACTCGCTTTCCGCAGGTGGGCCAATTCTGACACCAAATCTGGATGCTATCGTCCTGGTACCGATGTTCCCACATACATTGTCTTCTCGGCCATTGGTTATCAGCAGTGAAAGCAGCATCAGGCTGAAATTTTCCCAAAATAGCAACGATTATGAAGTCAGTTGCGATAGCCAAATAGTTCTACCTATACAGGATGGAGAGGATGTAATTATTAGCCGCAGCAAACAGAAGCTCAATCTCATTCATCCTCAAGACTATAATTACTTCAACACATTAAGTACAAAACTAAGCTGGTCTAAAAAAATGTTCTAAAAAATTAGGTTTCACTACTTTACTGTATAAAAAACCAGTTTATACTGTATGAAGATACAGAGGTGTTTTTATACACAGGAGAAGTGTGATGCTCACCCAGTTAACCATTAGCAATTTTGCCATTGTTCGTGAGCTTGAAATTGACTTCCAGCCAGGCATGACAGCCATCACAGGTGAAACCGGCGCGGGTAAATCCATCGCAATTGATGCATTAGGTTTATGTCTGGGTAATCGTGGTGAGGCCAATATGGTGCGTAGCGGGGCTTCTCGTGCTGATATTTGTGCCCGGTTTTCTCTTTCTGATACGCCTTCTGCTCGCCAATGGCTAGAAGCACACCAACTTGATGACAGTAATGAATGCTTACTACGCCGTACAATAACGTCAGATGGTCGTTCCAGAGGCTTTATCAATGGCACTGCCGTACCGATTTCCCAATTACGCGAATTGGGTACCCACCTTATTCAAATTCACGGTCAGCATGCCCATCAATTACTATTAAATAACGGCCACCAAAAACGCCTGCTTGACACTTACGCTAATCAATTCAATCTGCAAAATGAAATGAAACAGGCATATCATCAATGGCACCAAAGTTGTCAGGATCTGGCTCGATTCCAACAACAGGCGCTTGAACGTCAATCTCGTCAACAGTTACTGGAGTATCACTTAAAAGAACTTAATGAGCTGGCACCACAATCAGGTGAATATCAAGAACAAGATAATGAATATAAACGGCTAGCAAACCGTGGTCAGCTACTGTCTGTCAGCCAAACCGCACTCCAGTTACTTAGTGATAACGATGAACAAAATATTACCAGTCTGCTGAACTACGCCAAACACGAACTGGCAGAACTCATCACTATGGATAATAAATTCAGTCAATTACTCACTATGTTGGAAGAAGCATCCATTCAAATTAATGAAGTCAGCGATGAACTCCGCCACTACGGTGATCAACTGGATATGGACCCAAATCGTCTTTTTGAGCTGGAACAAAAAATTTCACAACAAATTAGAGTGGCCCGCAAACACCACGTTGTACCAGAAGAACTTCCTTCACTACATCAACAATTATTAGAAGAACAGCAATTACTGGCGCAGCAAGAAGATGACTGCACCCACCTTAGCGAGCAGGTTAATAAACACCATAAGCAGGCATTGGAAGTTGCAGAAAAATTGCATCTGGTTCGCCAACAATATGCTAAAGAACTAAGTGAACTCATTACTCACAGTATGCATCAACTCGCCATGCCTCATGGTCGCTTTACCATTGATGTCTCTTTTGCACCTGAACATCTGAATGCTGATGGTTCAGATAAAGTTGAATTTAACGTCACCACTAACCCCGGTCAGCCACACCAATCTCTCGCAAAAGTTGCTTCAGGTGGTGAACTTTCCCGTATTGCGCTGGCAATTCAGGTTATAACGGCTAAGAAAATGGAAACGTCCGCCTTGATTTTCGATGAAGTAGATGTTGGTATCAGTGGCCCAACAGCTGCAATTGTCGGCCGTCTGTTACGTCAATTAGGCGAATCTACACAGGTTATGTGCGTCACCCACCTGCCTCAAGTAGCCGGTTGTGGTCACCAACACTTTTATGTCAGTAAACAGACTGATGGTGAAGAAACTGAAACTCAAATGCAATTGCTGGATAAAAAATCCAGATTACAAGAGCTAGCGCGGCTTCTCGCAGGCAGTGAAGTGACAAAAAATACCCTGGCAAACGCTAAAGAGCTGCTTGCCGCGTAATCTGATACAACTTTTGCGTATATTTAGGGTCATAGCTAAAGCTTGTATACCCTCTGGATTTCAAGATGCATCGCGACGGCAAGAGAACGAATCCCCGGGAGTATAGGTAACTATGTGACCGGGGTGAGTGAGCGCAGCCAACAAAGAGGCAACTTGAAAGATAACGGGTATAAAGGTTTTCAATCTCGTCAAGGTCTATTATTATCAACCTCCTGACTCCTAAAGGAATGTAATTACCATGCGCTGTAAAATGTTGACTGCCGCTGCTGTATCATTTGTCATGCTGACTGCGGGTTGCTCTACGTTGGAACGGGCTGTTTATCGCCCTGACATTAATCAGGGGAACTACCTAACACCGACTAGTGTATCAAAAATCCACAAGGGAATGACCCAGCAACAGGTAGCTTACACATTAGGAACACCGATGTTACAAGACCCGTTTGGAACTCAAACGTGGTTTTATGTATTTCGTCAGCAACCTGGGCACGAAAAAGTGACTCAGCAAACTCTGACCCTGACATTTGACAGTAATGGTGTACTGACTGATATTAAAAACGAAAATTCACTTACCGAAGATCTTCAATAACCAAAGAGATATAAATAGACAGTCAGTCAAAAAAATAGATGACTGACTGTCTATGGTAATTATTGAGCATTATTTTTAGCCCGCTCAGCACGCTTACGACGCATTTCTTTTGGATCAGCCAATAATGGGCGGTAAATTTCCACCCTATCACCCTCTTCCAAAATATCCGTCAACTTGACAGGACGGCTATAAACCCCAACTTTATTCTTTTGCAAATCAATATCATTACGCAAAGTCAGCAAACCTGATGCAACTATTGCCTGCTCAACAGTTGCGCCTTGAGTCAATTTCACCGTACGCAGATATTGGCGATCAGGCAATGCATAAACAACTTCGATATTGATATCAGACACGATAAACCTCACGTGCACGCAGAGTAAAAGCCTGCACCATACTTCCAGCCAGCTCCTTAAAAATCTTACCGAAAGCCAATTCAATCAGCTTATTAGTGAATTCAAAATCAAGGTGTAACTCAACTTTACAGGCATCTTCACTCAATGGTATGAACTGCCAGCCTCCCATCAACTTACGAAAAGGCCCGTCGACCAATTGCATATTAATGCTTTGGTTATCGGCCAGAATATTCCGGGTAACAAAAGTCTTACTTATACCCGCTTTCGAAACATCGACTGATGCAGTCATTTCGTTACTGCTAACACTCAGCACCCGACTGCCGACACACCCCGGCAAAAAATCCGGGTAAGAACCGATATCATTGACCAATTTATACATTTGTTCCACGCTGTACGGTACTAACGCAGAGCGACTAATCTGTGGCATATAATTTCCTGTAAGGCTTAATTGTAGCAAATAATATCACCTATACGTGATCAAAGAAAAAACTGTCAGCGTATAATGCAATAAACACGCATTAATCAGCAAATATGCGCGGGAAAAGATTTCTTTCACCAAACCATTCAGTATAATGCATACACTATGACAAAGAAAAAAGCACACAAACCCGGTTCGGCAACCATTGCCATGAATAGACGAGCTCGTCACGAATACTTCATTGAAGAAGAATTTGAAGCGGGTCTCTCGTTACAAGGATGGGAAGTCAAATCACTGCGCGCTGGTAAAGCCAACATCAGCGACAGTTACGTTTTGCTCAAAGATGGCGACGCTTATCTTTTTGGTGCCACCATCACCCCGTTAAATGTAGCTTCTTCCCATGTCGTTTGTGATCCAATGCGTTCACGCAAACTCTTACTTAATCAGCGCGAACTTGACTCATTATATGGTCGAGTTAATCGTGAAGGTTATACTGTTGTTGCCTTATCTCTCTATTGGAAAAACGCCTGGAGTAAAGTCAAAATTGGCGTAGCAAAAGGTAAAAAGGCACACGACAAACGTTCGGACATTAAAGAACGTGAATGGAAATTAGACAAAGCGCGTATTATGAAGAATGCAGGGCGATAAATTCTGGCATTATGGTTTAGTATTCTGATATACTTGCGTTTAAGACACTTGGGGCTGATTCTGGATTCGACGGGATTCGCGAAACCCAAGGTGCATGCCGAGGGGCGGTTGGCCTCGTAAAAAGCCGCAAAAAAATAGTCGCAAACGACGAAAAATACGCACTAGCAGCTTAATAACCTGCGCAGAGCCCTTTCTCCCTAGCCTCCGCTCTTAGGACGGGGATCAAGAGAGGTCAAACCCAAAAGAGATCGCGTGGATGCCTTGCCTGGGGTTGAAGCGTTAAATTTAATCAGGCTAGTTTGTTAGTGGCGTGTCTATCCGCAGTTGGCAAGCGAATGTAAAGATTAGACTAAGCATGTAGTACCAAGGATGTAGGAATTTCGGACGCGGGTTCAACTCCCGCCAGCTCCACCAAATTAGTAGGGACAGTGATAGGACAACAGCTTTAAAAACAGTGAGTTAGCAAAGTTGATTGGACACTGACCGGACGATGAAGGGACACAAAAGAATACGCAAAGGAGCCGCGGAGCTTTTGGAAAAACCAACCATAATTAGGTTGGTTTTTTTATGCCCGTAGCACAGCAACCAACTCCTCACAGTCAGGTGTTAATACTATGCTCATTAAAAGGGCCAACACCTCTATCATAATGCGTAGTGCAAAATAAAATGCCTCATCAGATCTCTGCTTCATATGGCATTATTTATAAATCCAGCACCTGATACCACCAGCTTCTGATGCACACATGTAACTCAACTTCATATACAATCGCCTTAGTAATCGGTATTTCTGGTGTGGCATATCCTATGTTCATGGAGTTCGGTTTGTGCCACTTAAACGGTCATTTTATTTACCAATGTCACCCTATCGGCGAAATGGCTATACTATGATGTGCCGATAAACAGTTTATATTTGTGGGAGTAATTTTGAAACGTATACCGCCAGAATTGTTTAAGTCTGAGATGAAACGAAAAGGCTGGACGCGCCGCGAACTGGCTATACGGTGGGGCAAATCAGAAACATGGATCAGCAAAATAGTGAATAATATAGAACGGGATCAACACTGGAATGATGCCCTCAATGGACTGCCTGAAAACGAAAAATCTAGGTAAACTATAGGTCATATTTTTATTGCAGAAAAGTGACCTATCGTTCATAATCCAACATTGAGAGACTATTTTCACTGACGCAGAGCTACCGGGCTGCCACCCGATAACCCTGCTTACCACAACTAACTATATAAGGTAGTTAATTATGGCTAAACGCGATAATAAAACAATTCAGCGAATTTCCCAAGCTGAACGTTTTGGCAAGGTAGCTAAAAACGGTATTTCTTTAAAAGGAAAATGGTTACAGGAGGCGGGATTTACCTTCGGAATGCCACTAAAAATCCGGGTGATGCCGGACTGTATTGTTATTACCGCCCAGAACACCCAGGAACTCTGGCAATGCCTGGAAGGACTGAGTATTGAGCCATTTAACCCCAATGCTGCTATTGACTGGATTAAGTATTATCCTGGTGGGTTGATGATTATCTAATAGACTAAAGCATAAATGGACTACACCTTTAAATGTTGGATGGTTATCCAACATTTTGAGGACGATTCAATCAGAGTAGTGCAGAAAAACCACATTTGATTAGACTTATCTAGCTATTGGGGGTCGGTTCAATTGGCCCTGATTCCATTATTCTAAGGGTTTTTCGGGCCAGTTAATATCTGAGGCTGAATTAACATCAACGCGGTTCAATAATACTCTATATTTTTTTAACTCTGCTAACAGCGATTTTTCCTCATCACTCGACATCCCCAAATCTACAGCATCTTGTAACGGAGCGATCTGTTTACTTACCGTGAGCATAAGTTGCTGTTTCTTATGTTCTGCTTGCTGCTGCTGTTCCCGTCTGAGCTTTATTTTATCACTTTCTGATATTATCCACTTTTCACTATCCCATTTGTGGTAAACAGATGGCGCTTGTTTTGTAAGAATTGGATAACCGTCTTTATCACTGACGATAGCAAAACCGCGCGATTGACCGTCAAGTAATTCATTATGTTTTTCTGCTGTTATTTCAACACACTCTTCATGAGCTTCATTATAAAAAACACATTCTTTTCTGGAAAAATAGACCATTTATACCCCCCAAAATAATATATGTACAACTTTGCCTGGATTCTCATCATTGTTGGGAGTGCCTGCTTGATATTCAAATGTCGATAGTGTTGCATTACGTACTAATGTGTGACCAGTTGATGTATTGATACTCGACATGCTTGCAATATAGCCAAAAAGCTTATTTTTAAAAGAAATTGGATAATTTACCTTTATCCATGATTGTTGAGCTGATGGGACTTTAACCCATTGAATAATTATCCCCGTATCTCCACATTGCCACCAGCCATTTTCGGATTTTATAGCTGTATTTTGTAATGCAAGAGTACCACTTTTCTCAGGCGTTAATATATTGTAACGCCGCTGATTTTTGGGATCGTCAGAATAGATATGCAACAATTTCCCTTCAGAACCGTTAATTCCCAATACATACCCATCTTTCGATTTGAAACGCAATTTAGGAAAAGGAGTTTTACTGTCAATCAGTAAACTGCCAACAGTTGCGGTTTTATTGCTAGAAATACGCAAGAAAGTATTATCGCTCTCAGATTTAGCATAACTTCCCACATCTTCAGCATTCAAACTAATATCCCCAGCCAACGGCTTCCCGTTAATTTTCCGACTACTCGGCACGGCACTTTTCGCCAATTCTACCGTTTCCGATAAACCGATATTTTTTACAAATTCAGTTTTATTGAAGATGTCAGCGCCATTTTGATTTTTAGCGAGTTTACTATTTGCATTATCATTTACATCGGAAGCAAGTTTCTGAGTTGCTGCAAGTATATTACTGTTGCCTGTTTTGTCAGTAAGCTGAATAATTCCTTTTTGGGCTAATGTGGCATCGGGAATAAAATCTTGAGTTGCAAGCTCTCCCAGTCCTAAATTATTACGCGCTGTCGCTTTGTTATTAATATCAGATAAGTTATTGGCTTTCTGTAGAAATAACCCGTTAGGATCTGCTAACAGATTTTTCCAACCGGAAGCTAATGTACTATCCGGATCTGTATTGTTATCTTCTACCCCATTCCACCAAATTTTACTTCCATCATAACTGGCAACAATAGCCCCTTTAGGATAACCATCAGTGGCAGCGCTAAAATCAGCATCATACGAATACAGGCCACCAGACATTGAATAACGTATTGCGGCAGTAATATCATTCAATATCCCGTTCATATCCTTGCCAGATGGGGGAATTCCACCAGCAGATATTGCTGTCATCGTTAACGGAGGAAAACCGCTCTGATATGTAGCTATACCTTTCGCCAAACTGTTTTCAGTAGACTTTGTTGCAATTTCGTTATAGTTTCCATCTTTTGCGAACGGAACAGTAATAAGAGTAGGTTTTTCAGTTAATTTCATTTTTCGGTATTCTTTCAACAATAGAGACGCTGACACCGGCTGGATATGGTAGTATTCCTGATGTTTGAACAATTGCTAATTCTGCTGTTGATAGCTGAAATTCAAATACATAACTCATCTTCATATTTCCATCATCAGTGATATATGCACGTCCGCTATCGCTAAACATATAAACAAGCATTCTGTTGATGTTTGGTATAGTGCAATCAGATATATTTGACATGGCTTTCATCATAATCAGCTTTCGATACATCTGATCTGATAGTTCAATAGTTTTTGTTTTTGATTCCCCGGCGTAAAATGGCGCTTGGCCAAATGGGTCTGGATCTGTTGTTGTCGAAATACTCAGAAAAGCTTCACCAAATCCCAGATATTTTGCATTTTCATTAACAGTCAACCATCTGCTAACATTCACTATTTTTCCCCACACATCCAGCCCATACGTGTTTGCTGTGTCAATATTCCAAATCAGGTCGTAAAATGTATTAATAAATTCAGCAGAGGAAACAGCGGCATTGAAACTTCGAATAAGTGAGTTGAGTTTTGGGCTAGCAGCATACTGAGCAAGAATAGTTGTTTCCACATTTTCCATTTATGAACCTACTAATTTTACGGATATATTATCAGTGTCAAGCGTTGGGATTTCATCAATACCAAAACTAATTGATGTTGAATAAGCAGTACCGTCACGGCTAAGTGTAATGCTGTAAATATCAACACTTGATGTATCTATGTTATAAACGCCTGAATAATATCTACCAGCAAATAATGTAGATGCTATTCTTGCTCGCGTTCCACCATCTTCACCGTTAAATGCTTGCGCTATAGCTGATTTAACTTGCGTTTCAATATCAGCAGGAAGGTAATCGCTATCAGCAAGTGAGACGTCAACATAAACACGAATGGGCGTCGGTATCACATATTTAATTTCATATTCAGGGTAAGGCTGAACATAGTTTTCATCATCCACAATGGTGTGAGTTGTATTCCCGTTCGTAGGAATACCTGGAGGCTTTTTCTTCCAGATTGCTCTAGCGACATCCTCAGTCTTTCCCCCATACACAGCAATATAAAGAGAGTTCGGCGCTATTTTGTATTTTGATACCCCGACTGTTTTTACTACCGAAGTATCATTTGAAATAACGTATGAGTCTGCTACCCCATTTACTTCTAATATTGCCGCATAAATGGCATGTAATGAGTTTGTCGCATTTTTAGCAACAGATTGTTTACGACGATACTCAAAATTAGCACGAGTTTCCTCATCTGTGCCAGGTACGCCAGCACTCGCATTACTGATACCAGACCAGCCAGGTACTGAGCTATAAATCGTGTTCAAATCATCAATTTGGCATGCTAACGGCCCTGTTGTTGAGTTTTGGAAAACAACATCAACAGAGCCGCTGTCAGGGATCTTAGCCTCTGTTATTGAATGATAAAGATACCCTTTTTTATCTTGAGCAATACTACCAATTGAAATAACTGTATTAACTAACCCGGTACATGTTGCTGTTACCGTTGTTCCCGATGCTGGAATTCGGTCTAAAAAATAAATCCGCCCAATGGCATCTTGGAAACGTCCAGTTGCATAATCCGGGTTAATCTGATTGACGATAGCAAGTAACTGATCGTTCTTGTCAGCAATGATAGCCGTATCACTCATTGCCATTTGACCCTGCGGTGTTGTCAAACTGGTACTCATTGCACCGCCCATTGCGGTAGCCAAATCATTTAGCCGCCCATTTAAAATATCAACTTCGTCGGGTACAGTTAAACCAGTCTTTGTAAATGTTACGCTAGGAACACTTGTTGTCAGTACTACAGAGTTAGTCATCAGAAATTTACCACCGCTGATTGATTATTCGTGTCCGTTATTGTCATCGTGCCCACAATAGTTCTTTCGTCCCCGCTTATAGCTTTACAAATGGCAGACTGAACATAAGGTAACTTCATTGCTTCTTGTTGCATTTTGCTGTTAATTAATTGAATTCCGGGCCAATGACCAAGAATGCGCTGATAATAAGGAAGACCTAATGTTGTGTCGTACCAACACTCTCCCAGATATGTACTACAGGCACAAGCGACATCCTGAGCCACAGCATAAGGGTTATCAGTAATAGAGATATTTCCAGAATCATCTAACGTTAAATCCCATGATTTGATATCAAGAAGAAATGAGCGAGTTTGCATTTTCGATCCTTATAGAAATAAAAAAACCGCAATTAAGCGGCATAGATAAAACAAAACCCGCGAGGGGCGGGCTTAATTTATTCGTTTGGTATTGGTAGCTCGTTTTTAGAAATTATTGCTAGTCTATTTTGATAGTGTTCTGGATCTCCCCATAACCACATTTCTTGTCGACTAACATCATCTTGTGTCAAGATTTTACGCAACTCACATGTGATCATGTCATAAGCATAAACATGCATATTGTATGCTAGCGCGTCGTACATTCTATCCTGCCAGAATGCCATACCATCAGTAGTCTGATTCATATCAGACACAATCACATTGTACTGATCAATCAAGTAATCAAAGAACACCTTACCAGCTAAATCACGTAAAGCTGCTCGATGCTGAGGCGTCCTGATACGCCAAACGAGAATTTGAGTTACAGGGCGGCAATTTAATACAACATCAGGCTGTATAACCACCCGATTATAATAAGCAACCTCTTTAGATACATCATTAAGCAAAGCAAGTTCGAAATGAGACTGACTAATCCGATCACTAAGGCGGCCATCAACACGAACCATACGATAACCAGGTGCAAGTGCCAATCCGTTTATCTGATCGGTAATGTCGATACCCTTAGACAGAGCAATATAAAGGGTGTGATTATTTGAGTTCTCGTTCAAATGAGCGAAAACCTCATTAATCTTTTCAGGATTTACCAATCTTTTTGGCATATACCCCCCCTCAATAGATGATTATCAGTTATCAAATTGATATATATAGCTGAGGCTATATTAGCGTCATTGAACCCCTAGTTCAACTGGTTTCACAACCAAAGTTGTGATTTTATTATGGCTTTAGCCAGTTTAAGTAGCGTAAGCTTCTTAAACATAAAACCCCCCGCTATGCGGGTGGAGGCCAAGGGTTATACCAAGAAAAACACCTTTCCGTTACGATATAGATGTTCAAGCTAATA
>NZ_CAWNXG010000005.1:0-2431 GCF_963878145.1 Photorhabdus sp. S10-54
TGTCCCTAAATCAAGGGTCTGTGAACGGGTATTGTTACCCGCTAGGGCGTGATGTGAAGGGCAACGCAACTGATACATCAATTGCTAACAATACAGGCGGAAACGAAACCCGCCCCCGCAACGTCGCCTTTAATTACATAGTGAGAGCAGCATAATGACAGAACAAAAATACTCTTTAGAGCATGAAACAGCCGTATTGGGTAAAGATGGTTTGGCTATTCAGGCAGGCTGGATAAAGGTTTATCACTCGAATCAGATAACGAGAGAATTCACAGTTTCAGACATTGAATACGTGATGTTGGGTGTCAGTCTATCAGCCGGTGCTTATCCCGATGCGCCAGAACTTCCCGATTCTCACGATGTGGCCGTTTGTCGCAGTGAAGACGGTAAGTGCTGGCAAATCCTCCCGGATTACCGTGGCAAAACAGCTTACGACACGTTAACTCGCGCTCCGACTGAAATTACTGAAATCGGTGAATTGCCGGATACCCTGACGTTCAAGAAGCCCCCAACTGATTTCGATACGTGGAACGGCAAAGAGTGGGTAGTTGATAAAGACCTTCTCAAATCCCATCAGATTAATGAAGCTAAGCAACAACAAGCAGCACTGTTACAACAAGCAAATGAAACACTCTCATTGCTACAAGACTCTGTTGACTTAGAAGTTGCTACTGACTCAGAGAAAGCCGCTCTACTCGAATGGAAGAAATACAGAGTATTGCTTACGCGTGTAGATGTGAATCAAGCGCCTGATGTGCAGTGGCCGGAGGTGCCGAAGTGATTGTTGACTCATGACTTTAAATATGTTTAGCATTAACTGACTACTGTACAAGTAGCTTAGAAATGCTGATTTTTGAATAGCGTGTTCACTGCCGCACAGGCAGAACGGAGCCGGAGTTAATCCGGCTTCACAATCTCCCTCTTATCTCAGAACTAATCCCCCTCCCGCCCCCTTCATTAATGGTGTAAAATCAATCACTACACTTCATATTGAGTGCTTTTTCTGTTTGTACATATGTGTGTACATTCTGTTATTTTTTATTGGTTATTTTTTATTTAATTCATTGTTTTATATTAATATTTTAATTATAAGGATATTCGCTGCCGGGATATGCTGGAATGGGTGCCCCAATTGGTGGAACTCCTGAATGCAGGGTATAATACAGCCGAGCAGCGCAATGTAGTGTTACGCTATATTTTACTGAATGGACATACGCTGGATCTCTCCCAATTTGTCCATCAACTGATTGAACAATCTCCGGAGCATGAAACGATGTTGATGACTATTGCAGAACAGCTTGAACAAAAAGGGCTTGAGCGAGGCCGAGAGGAAGGTATTGAACTAGGCCGAGAGAAAGGTAAAGTGGAAACGGCTCAAGCCTTATTACGGCATGGCGTCAGCCTGGATATTATTGTCACCAGTACCGGACTGAGCCGGGATAAAATTGAAGCGTTAAAGCATTAAATTAATCTTCTCTTCATACAGCAAAATGCCGATATTCAAAATCGGCATTTTTGTTCTTATTTATACCCTATGGATTTCAAGATGCATCGCGGCGGCAAGGGAGTGAATCCCCGGGAGCATAGATAACTCTGCGACCGGGGTGAGTGAGTACAGCCAACAAAGAGGCAACCTGAAAGATAACGGGTATAAATCCTTGAATTAATGAAGGGCTTATGGTTGCTCCCCTTGTGTTTCATTTATCCTTCAAAAAAGCAAACCATAGGCTCAACACGATCTTCTCTATTCACTCTTTTGATCATCAATTAATCGATGAAAGAAAAATAGCCAAATAACCTCATCCCTGATATTCCTAAAACCAAATAAAATCGCGCCAATACCTAAAATGGTTAACCTCTGCCATACCAACTAATAATTACCCTTCATTATTAATTAATATTCCCTCCAAAGATTCATTGCTTATAATCATTCCGCTTTATTAAATGCGAACTAAATAATCGCGAAATAAACTTTTTCAGCATAAATAATAACCGCCACAAGGCTGGTTGCTGCGGTAGCTATACCCATAATTCATGACTAATAAAAATAGTTAGCCAGGGAAATACGGCAATCCCAGTTTTTATTGGTCGTTTCTCACCGAAAAAAACCAGCGCAACGCCACAAGCAACACACATTTAATCGTCTGCCCTGAACAATTGAGCTCTATTCTAACTTTTTGCTCTTCTTTCTTATTCATATTAACCTCAACTAACATCTGTTAAATATGCATAAAACTATCAATCGAAGTCTAAAAAGTCACACTTCAGGTGGAGAAAACATTAAAACAATAAACCTCGATACTATATTCCCTATAGAGGAACTGTACCATCGCGGCAAATACTTCTGACCGTCATGAAAACCTCCGAGGCAGGTGAACATACTTGATTTCCCCAGGAATAAGCTCTATTTCGTAATGCTTCCAATGATCTC